>DASXNC010000405.1:0-3760 GCA_036495325.1 Steroidobacteraceae bacterium | reverse complement strand
GCCGAGCTCGACGATCTCCTGGCACACATCGATCGCATAGCAGCGCTTCACGCGCTTCGCAACTTCCCGCGTGAAGGTGCAATCGCCCGCGCCGACTTCGAGGAAGACCATATCGGAGCGGAGAAACCGACCGACGAGCGCCATTCGTACCGCAACCGCCGTCGCCCGTTCGCGCTCGTCGCTCCGGCGTTGCAGCATCGGATGATGAGGTACCCGGCGGAAGAGCTCGTCGTAGAGCTGGGGATAAAGCAGTGCGCGTTCCGCCTTGTTTGAGCGGCGCAGCTGATCTGCAAGCCCCTTCTCGATCTCGTAGTGCTCCCTCACCTGTTCCGGCGTCTGCATGGCGAGGGGCGACGACAGCAAGCGTCGGGCCTGAGCGCGGCCGTACGCCTCATTTCAGCGCCGTCCGGCACGGCCCTTGCTTCCGCTCGTGCGAGCACGTGCTGCTGCCGCCGCCGCGCGAATAATTGCCACGACTTAAGTCCATCGATCGGGGCGCCACATGTCATCAACCGTCAATCCACCGCTCGGCTCGGTCGCGGCGCATAGCGCCGAAGTGCAAGCCGGAGCGCGGTTCGAGTTCGGCGCCAACTGGGCCGCGTTCCTGCGGCGACTCACGCCGGAGCGCATCGAGCTTGCAACGCGCTCGCTGCAGGACGCGCTCTGCGTCAATGACCTTCGCGGGCGGCGCTTTCTCGATATTGGGTGCGGCTCGGGCCTGTTCAGTCTTGCCGCGCGCCGCCTCGGCGCGAGCGTGCGCTCGTTCGACTACGATCCCGAGAGCGTACGCTGCGCGGAGGCGCTGCAGCGTCGCTACGCGCCGGAGGATCCCGACTGGGTGATCGAGCACGGATCGGTGCTCGATCGCGAGTACCTCGACCGGCTCGGGTCCTTCGATGTCGTTTACAGTTGGGGAGTATTGCACCACACCGGCGAGATGTGGCAGGCGATCACCAATGCCGCCTCCCTCGTCCGTCCACGCGGAAAGCTGTACATCGCCATCTACGACGACGGTGGCGCGATCTCGCGCCGCTGGCGCCTCATCAAGCGTCTCTTCAACTACACGCCGCGCCCGCTCAAGCCGCTCGTCACGGTCGGCGTATTCATTCCCCGCGAGCTGTACTCTTTCGCCGGCAACCTCGCGTTCGGCCGACTCGGCGCCTATATCTCCAAGCGTCGTAACTGGGCGCAGCAGAGCGCTCGCGGCATGAGCTATTGGCACGATTTCGTGGACTGGCTCGGAGGCTATCCGTTCGAGTTCGCACGTCCCGAACACGTGTTCCGCTTCTGCCGAGACCGCGGCTTCCGTCTGGCGGAATTGAAGACCTCGATGAGCGGGGTGTCCTGCAACGAGTTCGTGTTCGAGCGCGAGAGCGCGGCGGCCAGTACAGCGCTGCCGCTCCCCGGCCACGCCCGAGCTTCGGCCGGCGGACTGCGAGCGGCACGGGAAAGCGGAGCAGTATCCGCTCGCACTGGGCGCGCGACGGCTCGCCGATAGAACGCCGCGGAATAGTCGCAGCACAGCGACTCGATCAGGTTCAAACGTCGACCCGCGATTCTCGCGGCGCGGCTCGCCATCTATCCGTCTGCGATCGCAGACAGATCCGCATCGGAGGCTTGACGCGCACGCCGAGGGCCTGCGAATAATTACCTCCTGCGCGCCGCTCCGGGCCGACGACTGTGATTGCATTCACGGTCAGGTCGCAACCATGTCGGTTTCAATAGCGGCGAGTGACCGACCATGGGCCGCCCGCTTGCCGGCCCGCGGCGGAATCTTGCTCGAGGGACGTCGCACGTCGCCGAAATCGAGCGCCAGAGATCAGCCCCCTCGAGGGGCAGCCATTATTACAAGTGGGGGACCCATGATCCGCAGATCGTTCATCGCACTCAGCGCAATCGCCGCGACGGTGGCAGCGGGAGCCGCCTCGGCCTTTACGCCGCCGACATTTCCCCGGCTCGCCGGTTACAACATCGGCTCGCCACAGGATTACAACGCTGCGACCTATGAGGCGAATCTCGCGAAGCTGTCGTTCTCCATAATCAGCATGTGGCCGGGATTCAAGCCGGGCGGCATGACGATGGACCAGGTCATAAAGGCGATCAAGGCGCAGAACCCGAACACGTTGGTGTTTCTGTACGTCGACGAGAACGAGCAGAGCGAAGCGGGGGGCGTGTTCGCGAGTTACGAGCAGAAGCTCAATCAGATGCACTGGTGGCTCTACCCGCAGGGCTGCTCCGGCGGCTCGCCGGTCGTCTCGCAGTACGGAAGCGGCTTCTACCTCATCAACAATACCCCGAACACCAAGAAGGACGCGAGCGGGCAGAATTCGGTGGATTGGATGACGAACTTCTTTTATCAGAGCTACTACGTCGGGGCGGCCCCGAGCGCCGACGGGTTCTACATGGACAACGTGTTTTGGCAGCCGTATGCGGCCGGCGACTGGACGTGCAGCGGGGCGAGCGAGGCGGCCACGAGCGCGGCCGCCGGCACGGCGCTGCGGCAGGGATACCAGCGCTTCTTTAAGGACATCCGCCAGCTCATGCCGGCAGGCAAGTACGAGATCGGCAACATCGGTGACTGGAACGATGCGAGCACGCCGATTCCGGAGTACCAGGCCATGGCCGACGGCGGCGTGCTCGAGGCGTACATCGGCGCGAACTACTCTTACGAGGGCTGGGCCGGCTGGCAGGGAATGATGAGCCGGTACCACGCGATCATGGGGATGGTGAACGCACCGAAGCTCCTGATCTTCGACGTCCACGGGTCGGTGACCGATTACCCGACCATGCGCTATGGACTCACCTCCACGCTCATGGACGACGCCTACTACTGCTTCACTGATATGTCGCACGAGTACGCGAGCGTCCCGTGGTTCGACGAGTACAACGCCAATCTCGGCGCGGCCGTTACGCCTCCCCAGACCGGTGCCTGGCAGAAGGGGGTCTACCGGCGCGATTTCGAGAACGGCATCGCGCTCGTCAATCCGAAGGGCAACGGGACGCAGACCGTGACACTCGAGACCGCGTTCGTGAAGTTGAAAGGCGGTCAGGTGCCGAGCGTGAACGACGGCTCGACCGTGACGCAGGTGACGCTGAATGCGCGGGACGGCATCATCCTGCTGCGCAAGCCTCCCGCGCACAAGCCGAAGGCGCCGTCGGAATTCACCGGCGGGTGAGTATTGTTTCGGATGGACCGGCTGCGGGCCGCGAGGCTCTGCAGCCGGTCGACTCCGGCCTCCGCCTCCGGCGCGGGATCGGGACGCGGCTCAGGCCGCGGCTGCCGACAGCAGCGCGGGTTCCGGCTCGGACGTTGTGACCTGGATCGGCGCAAGTCCGAGCACGAGTTCGGTAATCTCCGAGCCGTCGTTGAGCTCCGCGACCAGTGAGAAGCGGCCCTGCTCGCCGAGCTTGAAGACGCTCCCGTGATTCGTGCCCTCGGGCATCGTCCGACAGACGATCAGTAGCCCGCTCGGGCGCAGACGCTCGCGCAGATTCGCGAGCATTTTTTCCAGCGTTTTCGGATCGAAGTAGCAATAGTTAAGGATATTTGCGGCCCGCAGGACGTCGAAACGGTGAAGGAAGTACCGATCGCGCAGGATGTCGTCCTCTACCGCCTCGATGCGGCCGGTGCCGGCGAGCGCAGGGCTCAGGAGCTTCAGGGGCCGGAACGTCAGGAATCGACCGCGCTCCGAAAGCCCGGAGCCGCAGCAGGAACGCACGCTGGGCACGTTCGCCTGGGCAATGCGGCTCATGAGCCGCA
>DASXNC010000404.1:0-2442 GCA_036495325.1 Steroidobacteraceae bacterium | reverse complement strand
GAGCCGCGCAAGTAGGGACACTAGCGCTGCCGATTCGAGCCGCCCGAGATGGCGGCGCATGATGAAGTACAGGATGAGGAAGTTCGAGGTCGCGATGCACGCCGTGGAGAACGCGAGCCCGCGGTGGCCCCAGCCGAAGTGCACCGTGAACAACCAGTTTAGAAAATAGTTCAAGCCGACGGCGAAGAAGCTCACGACCATCGGTGTCTTGCGCCGGTCGATCGCATAAAAGGCATTGACGAGGACTTTCAGCGCCGCATAGCCGCAGAGGCCGAGCGCGTAGAACTCGAGCGCGCCCGCCGCCTGCGCGGCATCGGAGGCATGGAAGTGCCCGTGCTGGTAGAGCACGGACATGATGGGACCGGCGAGCAGGATCAGCCCGATGCTCGCCGGAATGGTGAGGAGAAATGCGAGCCGCATGCCGCGCGCGAGCTCGCTGCGGAACGCGACAGTGTTGCCCGCCGCCGCCATGCGGGCGAGCAGCGGAAGCGCAACTGTGCCGAGAGCGACTCCGAATATGCCAAGCGGCAACTGCATGAGCCTGAAGGCGATGGAAAGCGAGTACACCGAGCCGTTCTGCAGGCGCGAGGCAAACACCGAGTTCACGAGCACGTTGACCTGGGTCGCGCTTGCTGCAACGACGGAGGGACCCATGAGCCGCAGGATCGCCTCGACCCCCGCGTCGCGCCACGCGAAATCCGGGTGGAAGCGATAGCCCGTGCGGCGCACCGAGGGGAGTTGAATCGCCAGCTGCAGCGCGCCGCCGATCAGCGTCCCGATCGCGAGACCGAGCAGCGCCTCCGAGCCGAAGCGCGGATCGAGCCACCAACCGAGCGCGACGCCGACGATGATCGAGCCGAGATTGAAGAAGCTCGACGCCATCGCCGGCACGCCGAAAATATTCCGTGCATTGAGCAGTCCCATCACGAGGGCCGCCAGCGAGACGAGCAGGATGAACGGGAACATCACGCGCGTCAGGCGAATGGTGAGCGCGGCCTTGGCTCCCACGAAGCCCGGCGCGAGGTGGGATACCAGCCACGGCGAGAAAACGATGCCTGCAATCGTGATCGCGCTCAGCGTGATGACCGTCAGCGTCGCGACTTTGTTCGCGAGGCGCCAGGCGGCTCGATCTCCCTGGGTCGCCATCGTCTTGCTGAAGATCGTGACGAACGCCGTCGAGAGCGCGCCTTCCGCAAACAGGTCGCGCAGCAGATTCGGGATGCGGAAAGCAATCGTGAATGCATCCATCAGCGCGCCGCCGCCGAACAGCGCTGCGAAGATCTGCTCGCGTGCGACACCGAGCACACGGCTGAATAAAACGGCGAGACCCACGATGCCCGCGGCGCGGGTATCGAGCTTCTCCGCGCGCGGCGCGACGGGGGCAAGCGATTCGGCAGGATGGGATGATGTATTCAAGTCGCTTCTGCGAATATGCTATAAGTATTTGAAGTTAAAGTTTATATCGCTTGAATCGGCTCACGGCCCCAGCGCCGGACTGGGACGCATTCCACGCATTACACCAATGTCACGCATCGGGGATTAACCGGGACGAGGGCCGGCCGTTAGCTTACTCGAGGGAAGCATCGTCTCACGGAGGACCGGACTGCTTCAGTGCAACGGTGGAACGGGCTTTAGAGCGCACTCCCTCCGGTCGAATTGGAAGTGGACGATGCGGGGGCGGGGATGCGGTTGCGTCCCTGCCCCACTCACGCCTCCCCGGGAGACTTCGCACCGCGCGCCGCGCGTCCCGCGGCGAGCCAGAGCGCTCCGGACACTGCAATTGCAGCAGGCACGATCAGCACCGCCGTCGCGAGCGAGCTCGCGTCCGACAGCGCGCCGATCAGCGGTGGCGAAGCCACGTCTCCGAGCAGATGGATCACGAGCACGCTCAGGGCGACCGCCGAGGCGCGCTCCCAGGGTGCAGCGAGATTGACGATGATCGAGTTGACGGGCCCGGTCGACATGAAGAGCAATAGCTCGGCGGCAACGATGGCCGCGTAGTAGACGACTGGCGCCTGCGCCGTGAGCGCGACCGCCGCAAAGGGCGTAGCCGCGAATGCGGTGAGCGCGCACACCCAGTAGTACGCCTCGCGGGAGGACTTGAGCCAGCGGTCTCCGAGCCAACCTCCCGCGAATGTGCCCACGAAGCCCGTCACCACGACTATCGCGCCGAAGCCGGTAGTTGCCGCAGGCCCCGGCACACCGCGCACGCGCATGAGAAACGTCGGCATCCAGAATGCGAGCCCGCCGAGCGCGAATGTGTACGCTGCGTAGCCGAGCACCGTCAGGGTGTACGGCCGACGTGCGAGCAGCCGGCGGTAAACCGCGAGACTGTTCGCGAGGGAGATGGCCGAGGAGCCTTGTGGTCCAGTCGGCAAAATCCCGTCCGTCGCGCCGCGCGGCGGATCGGGCAGGCGCAGCAACCACGCCGCGAGCGCTACG
>DASXNC010000403.1:0-2212 GCA_036495325.1 Steroidobacteraceae bacterium | reverse complement strand
TCCGGGCCGGGCATGATCTCCCGCAGGATGAGGCTTCTCAGGGGCTCCTGCGCGTAGATCTCGCGGGCCGCGCGGATGCCGCGGATCATCCGCGCGACATCGCTCGGCTCGGTGAACAGATTGAAAAGGATGCGCGGGGCGTCCGCGGGATTCGCTGAACGGAGCGTGACGAGGCCGCGGCTTTCCTCACGGATCATCGACACCGCGACCGCGAGTCCGTGATCCGGGGCCCTTTTCACGAGCGGATACCAGATGCGCGCCCCCGGTTCGGCGGCAGCGCCGCCCGCGGGGCAGGTGAGCTGCATGTCGGGGCGATCGAGCCCCGGCGCGGTGCGCACGAAGACATTCCCGGCGCAGGCGTTCGTCGCGAAGGGGCCCGTGCCGACGAGCGCCCAGCGCAGCACGGAGAGCACCGCCCGATCGAAGCGGAGATGTTTGAGGAAGGTCCGCGGACGTGCTGCGTTGAGGGTGAAGGTGAGCGGATGCTCGATGAGATTGCGGCCGACGCCCGGCAGATCGTGCAGCGGCTCGATACCTGTCGCCTTGAGCTCCGCCGCCGGCCCCACACCCGAGAGCAGCAGCATCTGCGGGGAGCCGTACACGCCCCCCGCGAGCACGACCTCGCGCTCGGCGCGTACGCGCTCCTTGCGTCCGCCGCGAACGTACTCGATGCCGATCGCGCGGCCATGCTCGAGCAGGACCCGGGTGACGAGCGCGCGCGACTGCACGGTGAGATTGCCCCGGCGCATCGCGGGATAAAGGAACACGCGTGCGGTGCTCGCGCGCCGTCCCCGGCGCGTGACCGTCATCTCCATCCGCATGAAGCCTTCGGCGCTCTCACCGTGGTAGTCCGGTGTGATGGGGTAGCCTGCAGCGCTTGCGGAGGCGCCGACCACATCGCTGAGCACGCACGCGGCGTCCGGCACGGTCACTTCGAGCTCGCCCGAGCCGCCGTGGTAGGGAGCTTCGCCGAGCCAGCTCCGCTCGGAGCGTTTGAAGTAGGGCAGCACGTCGGTGTAGCCCCAGCCCTCGAGTCCCATCGCGCGCCAATCGTCGTAGTCGAGCCGGTGGCCGCGCGCATACACCATGCCGTTGATGGTCGATGAGCCGCCGAGCACCTTGCCGCGCAGGACGGGGATGGATCGTCCACCGAGCCCGGGCTCGGGCTCGCTCATGTAGCCCCAGTTGAGCCGCGGGGAGCCGGCGTAGGTGGGGAAGGCGACCGGCATGTCGAGGAACAGTCCGCGCGGCGGCCCTCCGGCCTCGAGCAGGAGCACCGTTGCGTCGCGATCCTCGGTCAGCCGGCTCGCGAGCACGCAGCCCGCTGATCCCGCGCCCGCGATCACGTAGTCGAACGCGCCGTCGAAGCTTCCTGACCGGCTGGTCATCGAGGACCCGTCTCGAGGCCGCCCGCCGTCATCTCGCGCTCGAATCGCCCGGAGTGCCCAGGGTCTACTTCTGATCCGCGACTTCGTCGAACTGGATGGTCGGCTGCACGTTGGTGAAGTTCGGCACGTCCGCGATCAGCGTCTGGGTGTGCTTCGCCTGCGCCTCCTCGAACGCCCGCTCATCGCCGATCCAGAAGTTGATGGTCGCGACATACGGAGGCTTCCCCCCGTCGGGTCCCGAGAGTCCCTTGCGCAGCTCGTAGCGCGCGATGGCTTTCCCGTAGAGGCGCAGGATGAGCGCCGCGTGGTTCTTCTTGTAGTAATCGAAGTCGAAGCGGACTCCGTCCGGGTTGGGGTACAGCACGGTGATGCAGCGCATGGCTCGAGCTCCAATGTCGTCCGATTACATCCGGGATTATCGACTCGGCGCCCGTTCGGTGTCACGCCGCAGCCCAAACGGCAACGGCATCACGGAGCGAATAGCAGCTCGAGACCTATTCGTTCCCGGCCGGCATCGGCGCCGGCGCGGACTCGGTGCGTGTGCGCTGCGGCCCATCGAGCGGATCGCGCATCAGGCGCCGGATGACCACGTAGAACACCGGCACGAAGAGGATCCCGAGGAGCGCCGCGGAGAGCATGCCGCCGACGACGCCCGTGCCGATCGCATGGCGCGCGTTGGCGCCCGCGCCGCTCGAGACGACGAGCGGCATCACACCGAGGATGAATGCGAACGAGGTCATGAGAATCGGCCGGAAGCGCAGCCGCGCCGCCTCGACGACCGCATCGTGCAGCGTCTTGCCGCTCGCGTGCTCGGTGACGGCGAA
>DASXNC010000402.1:0-2136 GCA_036495325.1 Steroidobacteraceae bacterium | reverse complement strand
TCGGAAGAGACGTCGACTCGATCGTCAAGGAGCTCGCGGACGTTGCGGTGAAGATGACACGCGAGCAGGAAATGGAAAAGGTCCGGCAGAGGGCCGCGGATGCAGCCGAGGAGCGCGTTCTAGATGCTCTGTTGCCGCGTCCGCGCACGCTCGGCTTCTCCACGGACGAACCGCGTGAGCCGCGCGATGCCGAGACGCGCCAGAAATTCCGCGCCATGCTGCGCCAGGGCGAGCTCGACGAGCGCGAGATCGAGGTGGAACTGCGATCGATGCCGATGGGCGTCGAGATCATGGCGCCTCCGGGTATGGAGGAGATGCAGCAGCAGCTGCAGTCGATGTTCCAGAGTCTCGGCGGCAACCGCACGCGCACCCGCAAGGTGAGGGTGGGGGAGGCTCGCAAGCTGCTGACGGACGAGGAGGCCTCGAAGCTCATCAACGAGGACGAGCTGAAGGTCAAGGCGGTCGCGAACGCGGAGCAGAACGGGATCGTGTTCATCGACGAGCTCGACAAGGTGACGCGCCGGCAGGAAACGATCGGCGCCGATGTCTCACGCGAGGGCGTGCAGCGCGACCTGCTGCCCCTGGTGGAGGGATCGACCGTCGCCACGAAGTACGGCCCGGTGAAGACCGATCACGTCCTGTTCATCGCCTCGGGCGCGTTCCACCTATCGAAACCATCGGACCTCATCCCGGAGCTGCAGGGACGCCTGCCGATACGGGTCGAGCTCGACTCGCTCAAGGTCGAGGACTTCGTTCGCATCCTCACCGAGCCCGACGCCTCGCTCACGGCACAATACAAGGCGCTGCTCGCAACCGAGAACGTGCGGGTCGAGTTCTCGCCGGACGGCGTCCGCCGCATCGCGGAAATCGCGTTCCACGTCAACGAGCGCACGGAAAACATCGGGGCGCGCCGCCTGCACACGGTCATGGAGCGGCTGCTCGAGTCGGTCTCCTACGAAGCCACCGAGCAGGGTGGAGCGATGTTCACGATCGATGCCAAGTACGTCGAGGACCACCTCGGCAATCTCGTCAAGGACGAGGATCTGAGCCGCTATATTCTTTGATGGGCGGCGGCGGCTCTTTGACGGGCGGCGGCTCGATGGATTCGGCGGCCCCGAAGACCTCGATCCGTCGCGCCTGCAGCGCGCGATGCACGATGATGAACAGGTAGTACGTCGCGAGGAACCAGATCACCCGCAGGATCGTGGAATCGGCGCCCGCGGCGGGCCAGATCGCGCGACCGATCGGCGGCGCCGCGAACCACCCGACGGCGAGCACCCCGAGCACGGCGGCGAAGTACCAGCGGCCCGCGCCAGCAAGGCGCAGGGTGCCGCGCCCGCGGCGCACGTAATGCATGCGCGTGCGCATCCACACCATGCCTACGATGAACACGGCGGTGATGATCGAGGTGAGGTCCTGCGGCCTCACTCGCGCCTCTCGCCGACGGCGAGCGCCGCGAGCTCTTCGTCGGAGAACCGCGTCTGCCAGAGCACGCAGCGCGCGCGATGAATCATCGTGGCCGGCACGAGAATGCGGCACTGGCGCGCTGCGCCGAGCAGCTCGCTGTCGGTGACCAGGCGCGCCGGCACACCCTCGGAGGCGAAGAGGCCGACGAGCGCCTCTGCGGAGAGCGTATCGGCGACCACCGCCGCGATTTCCCAGTTTTTGTCCGTCATCGATCGGATTCGTCGGAGTGCGTCCTAGCCTCTCCGATCGTCCGGCGGGAATCAAGGCGGGAAGCGGGGGCGCTCGGAGCGGCGCGCGCGGAACCGGGTGCGCCCGCAGCATTGGCCAGCGGAGGCTTTCCCGGAATTCTCGCTGAAGTGACGGCACCCGCGACCGGCCCAGGCGCACCCGACATACCGGGTCCCGGCGCCGCGGGCGGGTGCTCCACGCGCCGCAACGATCCGTAGCGTCGCGTGTAGACTTTCGTGAACTCCGCTCCGAACAGGAATATTTGCGCCGAGTAGTACACCCACACGAGCACGACGAGCAGCGATCCCGCCGCGCCGTACATCGAGCTCGACGCGCTCTTGCCGAGATAGGCCGCTATCACGTGCTTGCCGATGTTGAACAGCACGGCGGTCACGACCGCACCGACGATCACGTCGCGCCACGCGAGCGGCACGGCCGGCA
>DASXNC010000401.1:0-1698 GCA_036495325.1 Steroidobacteraceae bacterium | reverse complement strand
GCAGCTGATGCGCGGCGTCTGCGACGAACCGCCGCTGCGCCGCGAGCACTTGCTCCAGGCGCGCGAGCAGATCGTTGATCTTCGAGGCGAGCACCCGCGCTTCCTTCGGAAGGCCGGCCACGGGCACGGGCGTCAGATTCTCGTGGCCGCGCGCCTCGATAGCGGCGGCGAGACCCGTCAACGGCTTCAAGCCATGTCCGACGACGAGCCACGCGGCAAGAAGCGCAATCGCAATGAGTGCGAGCTGCGGAGCGGCCATCGCGAGCAGGATCTCCGTGAAGAGCGTCGCGCGCTTCTTCAGCGTCTCGCCGACCTGGACGGTCGCCACATCATTCGCGCCGGGCTCGAGCAGCCGGATAGACACGAGCCGCATCGGCGCACCGCGCAGGAGCACTGTCTCGAGCCGGACGTTCCCGTCGGGCTTCCCGGCCACGGGCGGCAGCGCGGCATCACCCGCAACGAGACCGCGGCGGTCGGAGTCGACCCGGAAGACGGTCTTGTCGATCTCGTCGAATTGAAAGATCTGCAGCGCGACGTCCGGCAGGATCATCCGCACTTCACCTCCCTCGACCCTCAGCGCCTGGGCGAGCGACCGCGTCGAATCGATGAGCCAGCGGTCGTAGACGAGATTCGCAAAATGCGCGGCGATCCTGTAGCAGGCGATCCCATCGAGCAGCAGTAGCAACAACGCCGCGACGATGAAGCGCAGCGTGAGCCCGGACTTCAGGCTCGGTTCGGCCACGCGGCTCGCTCCCTCAGCTCTCGGAGGCCGGCTCGGCCGCCTCGAGCAAGTACCCGAACCCCCGCACGGTCCTCACTTGCAGATCGTAGGGCTCGAGTCGGCGCCTGAGACGATGTATTGCGACCTCGATGGCCGCATCCGACGGCGCCTCGCCCGAGCCCGCCAGTCGACTGCCGATCTGCGATTTGTTGACGACACGGCCCGCTCGCACTGCAAGCAGCTCCAACAGAGCGTACTCGCGTGCCGTCAGATCGACGGGCGTGCCGTCGAGCAGCACACGCGGCTCACCGATCGTGAGCTCGAGCGGACCCAAGTGAATCGCGCGCGCGCGATCGGTGCGGCTGCGGCGGATGAGTGCGCGGGCGCGTGCCTCGAGCTCCTGCATCTCGAAGGGCTTCACCAGATAGTCGTCGGCCCCCGCATCGAGCCCTGTCACCCGATCGTCGACCGCGTCGCGCGCGGTGACGACGAGCACTGGCACACCGCGCCTCTCGCGCCGCAGCGCGCGGATCAGCGCGATGCCGTCGCCGTCCGGCAGCCCGATGTCGATGATCGCGAGGTCGTATTCCCCGGCGAGCAGCGCCGCAAGTCCCTCGCGAGCGCCTCCGAACGCCTCGACGCGATAGCCGCGCTGCGTGAGCAGTGTTTGCAGCCCCGAGCGCAGCTCCGCGTCGTCCTCGATGATGAGCAAATTCATGACAATGGAGATTGTCTCACCCTGTAAGCCTCGCGAAAACTTGGCCGATTACACTCGGCGCCCGGAATCTGCACCCCCGGCGCGAATCATGACCTCATCTCAGGACCCGGGCGAGCCTCATCGGCTGCCCGTGCGCCGTCAGGCCCTCATCGTGGCCGCCCTCGCGGTGGCCGCGGCGGTGCTGCTCGCGGCGGTCTCGTGCGCCGGCTCGGTGAGCTCGGGCGGTGCGAGCGCCGCACCTGCCACGGCGATGGCCGCC
>DASXNC010000400.1:0-11110 GCA_036495325.1 Steroidobacteraceae bacterium | reverse complement strand
GAGCTGCCCTCGTTTCGCGGCCCGGCCCGCGACGGTGCGCGGCGCCGCTTGCAGCGCATCGAGGTTGTGGAGGGACCGCCGCTCGATCTGGCCTATATCGAGGCTGCCGCGCGCGGCAACGATCTCGCCCGCTTCCTCACGGCGCTGCCTCCGAACGTGCTCGACGCAGCAGCCTATCGAGGCTTCCTCGCACGCTTCGCCCGCGAGCACGGGCTCGCATTCGACTGGCTTGGCGAGTCCGCGCTCGAGCGTCTCGGTGCAAACGCGTTTCTCGCCGTCGCTCGGGGCAGCGCCACACGCACCGCCGGCATCGCGCACCTCGCTTATCGTCCCGCTGTCGGGCGGCGTGCCCGCTCGAGCGGCCGCTCGCGCTCGAGTCGAGCGGCGCCCCGCGGCGGTGCGCCCGACGTGGCGCTCGTCGGCAAGGGAATTCTCTTCGATACGGGCGGCACGAATTTGAAGCCGCACCGTTCGATGCTCGAAATGCACACCGACATGGCGGGCAGCGCGGTCGCGCTCGCAACGCTCGGCGCGCTTGCGCATTTGCATGCGACGTTCGCCGCCGACGCCTGGCTCGCGATCACCGAGAACCGCATCGGACCGCGAGCGTACGTGCCGCAAGAGGTCGTGCGAGCCGTGAACGGCGTGACGATCCAGGTGATCCACACGGATGCCGAGGGGCGCATGGCGCTCGCCGATACGCTCGCGCTCGCGGGTCGGACTCGGCCGCGACTGATGATCGATTTCGGAACTCTCACCGGGACATGCATCTACGCGCTCACCGAGCGCATGAGCGGACTCGCGACCAACGAGCCGCGCCTGCTTCCGACTCTGCTCGCGGCGGGGCATGCGAGCGGGGAGCGGGTCTGGAGCTTCCCTTTCGAGGCGGACTACGATGCCGATCTCGAAAGCAAGGTGGCCGACGTGCTCCAGTGCTCCGTCGAGGCGAAAGGCGATCACATCCTCGCCGCGCGCTTTCTCGCGCGCTTCGTACCGGAAGGCACGCCGTGGGTGCATCTCGACCTGTCCTCCGCCGTGCGCGCGGGCGGGCTCGCCCACGTTCCGACGGATGTGACGGGCTTCGGCGTGCGCTACGCGCTCGAGCTGCTCTTGAGGACCCGCGTGCTCGAGGAGGCGCGAGCGCTCGCATGAGGACCGAGCTCACGATCCGCCGGCCGGACGACTGGCATCTGCATCTGCGCGACGGCGCGGAGCTCGGTGCGGTGCTGCCATTCACGGCCGCCCGCTTCGCTCGCGCGATCGTAATGCCGAATCTCGAGCCGCCCGTCACGACGACGGCGCTCGCCATCGCCTATCATCGGCGCATCCTCGCACAGCGACCTCGCGACTCGAGTTTTCAACCGTTGATGACCCTCTACTTGACCGACCATACGGACCCCGACGAGGTCGAGCGGGCCCGCGCGAGCGGACTCGTATTCGGCTTCAAGCTCTATCCCGCTGGCGCCACCACGCACTCGGACGCGGGGGTTACCGACATCCGCCGCATTGACGCGGTGCTCGAGCGCATGAGCGCGGCCGGGACTGTCCTCGAGGTGCACGGCGAGGTGACCGATCAGCGCGTGGACGTTTTCGATCGCGAAAACCGCTTCATCGACCAGGTGCTCGCGCCTCTCGCAGAGCGCCATCGGCGACTGCGTATCGTCTTCGAGCACATCACGACTCGGCGCGCGGTCGATTTCGTGCGCGGGGCGCGCGCGGGGATCGCTGCGACGATCACGCCGCAGCATCTGCTGCTCAACCGCAACGCACTGTTCGCGGGCGGACTGCGCCCACATCACTTCTGCCTGCCGGTGCTCAAGACGGAGAGCGACCGCGAGGCGCTCACCGAGGCGGCGACGAGCGGTGATCCCCGCTTCTTCCTCGGCACCGACAGCGCACCGCACGGCCGCCGCGCAAAGGAGGCGGCGTGCGGCTGCGCGGGCGTCTTCTCCGCGCACGCGGCGATCGAGCTTTATGCCGACGCTTTCGAGACCGCAGGCCGGCTCGACGCCCTCGAGCCGTTCGCGTCGATGTTCGGCGCGGACTTCTACGGGCTGCCGCGCAATACCGAGACCCTCACGCTCCGGCGCGAGCCCTGGGAGGTGCCAAAGGCGCTGCCCTATGGCGGCGACGAGCTCATACCGCTGCGCGCCGGCGAGCGCATTGCCTGGCGGGTCGGCTCATGAGCGCGCCCGAGCAGGCCGCAGCACCGGGCGCCACGCTCGCAGCGGCGCAGGGCCTTGCGCCCGGCACGAGCCTCATGGCGCGACGCTTTCGCGGCTTCCTGCCCGTCGTTGTCGACGTGGAAACGGGTGGCTTCAATGTAGCGACCGACGCGTTGCTCGAGATCGCTGCAGTGCTCGTCGACATCGACCCGAGCGGCGAGTTGAAGCGCGGCGCGACGGTTGCCTGGCACGTGCAGCCGTTCCCGGGCTCGCGCCTCGATCCGACGGCGCTCTCGGTCACCGGCATCGATCCGTTCCATCCGTTGAGGCCCGCGCTGCCGGAACGCGATGCGCTGCAGCGGGTCTTCCGCGAGGTCCGCCACGCGCTCAAGGCGCACGACTGCCGCCGCGCGATCCTGGTGGGCCACAACGCCGCGTTCGACCTGACGTTCCTCAATGCGGCGGTTGCGCGCGCGGACGTGAAGCGCAATCCCTTCCATCCCTTCTCGAGCTTCGATACTGCGACGCTCGCCGGGGCCGCGCTCGGGCAAACGGTGCTCGCGAAGGCGGTCACGGTCGCCGGCATGTCATGGGATCAGAGCTCGGCGCACTCGGCGGTATACGACGCGGAGCGCACCGCGGATCTCTTCTGCCACGTCTGCAACGCGATGCGCGCGAGTTACGCGCGAGCGGAAGAGCGCGCATGCGCGCTCGGCTGGCTCGCGGTGCCGGCTGCGGAGCCGGTCAGCGACGATCCGAGGATGGAGACTTAGGCGACGACCGCACCCGCCTCTTCGAGAAGCTTCTTGAGCTCGCCGCTCCGGAACATCTCGAGCGCGATGTCGCACCCGCCGATGAGCTCACCGTTAACGTAGAGCTGCGGATAGGTCGGCCAGTTGGAAAAGCCCTTGAGGGCCTCGCGCAGCTCGGCGTCCTCGAATATATCGACGTGCTTGAATTCGGCTCCGCACGCGCGCAGCGCCGCGACCGCCTGTGCGGAAAAGCCGCACTGCGGGAAATCCGGTGATCCCTTCATGAAAAGCACCACCGGGCTCGAGGAAAGCTGCGCCTTGATTCGATCGACAACATCCATCTTCACTCTCCGGAAAGCCTCTTGCGGCAAGCATACTCCCATACCCCGCTCGCGTTGAATTATGGGGCTGCGCCCCCTAATCTCCAACCGTCGTGGATACTCCCTCCTCTCTCGAGGTTCCGTCCGATCTTCCCCTGCAGGTTGCCACCGCATTGCGGGAGGACTTGGGTGCGGGGGATGTGACGGTACGTCTCGTTCCCGAGTCCCAGCTCGTCCGCGGCGAGGTGGTGAGCCGGGAGGCGGCCGTGATCTGCGGCGCGCCCTGGGTCGAGGAGACGTTCCGCCAGCTCGACCCGCGAGTCTCACTCGAGTGGCGCGTCGCGGAGGGGGGGCGCATCGAGCCGGACCAGATCGTGTTCCGCATCGCAGGTCCCGCCCGGCCGGTCCTCTCCGGGGAGCGGACGGCGCTCAACTTCCTGCAGCTTCTCTCAGGCACCGCGACCGCGGCGCGGCGCTTCGTCGATGCGGTGGCCGGCACCGGCTGCTTGATCCTCGACACCCGCAAGACTCTGCCCGGCCTGCGCACGGCGCAGAAGTACGCGGTGCGCTGCGGCGGGGCCCGCAATCACCGCATGGGTCTCTTCGACATGATCCTCGTGAAGGAGAACCATATCGCCGCAGCCGGCTCGATCATGGCGGCGGTGACAGCGGCGCGGAGCGCAGCCGCGGGCCTTCCGGTCGAGGTCGAGGTGGAGTCGCTCGCCGAGCTCGAAGAGGCGCTCGCCGCCCGAGCGGACCTCATCATGCTCGATGATTTCTCGCTCGAGGACATGCGTACGGCCGTTGCGCGCGTCCGCGGCGGCCGCGCGCCCGTGAAGCTCGAGGCCTCGGGCAGTGCGAGCCTCGAGACGGTGCGTGCGATCGCGGAGACGGGCGTGGACTTCATCTCCGTGGGCGCGCTCACCAAACACGTGCGCGCCCTCGACTTATCGATGCGCCTCGAGTTCGCCCGGCGCTGAGTCCGCGGCGTGTGGCGGCGGGTGCGTCGCTACGCGACCGCGGACTTCAGGACGCGCTGCGGCTGCGCGACCCCGTACCCCTGCGCATAGTCGACGCCGAGACTCTTCAGCATCTGGATGATCTCGGCGTTCTCGGCGAACTCCGCGACGGTGCGCTTGCCGGTCAAGTGCCCGATCTCGTTGATCGAGCGCACCATCTCGCGATCGATCGGATCGCGCAGGATCTCGCGCACGAAGCTGCCGTCGATCTTCAGAAAATCGACGGGGAAGTGCTTCAAATAGCCGAATGAGGACAGTCCCCGGCCGAAGTCATCGAGCGCGAATTTGCAGCCGAGCTCCTTCAGCGCCTGGATGAAGCGATTCGCCTGCGAGAAGGAGGCGACTGCGGCGGTCTCCGTGATCTCGAAGCAGATCTTCGAGGCATCGAGGCCGCTGCGGTGGAACTGATCGATGACGAACGGCAGGAACTTGTCGTCCCCGAGGCTCTGCCCGGAAAGATTGATCGAGCAGAGCGCGAGCTTCTCCCGCTCGTCGGCCTCGCAGACGAGCCAGCGAAAGGCGTTCTCGATCACCCAGCGATCGATCGCCGGGGTGATGCCGTATCGCTCCGCCGCGGTGATGAAGTTGTCGGGCGCGACGATGCGGCCGTTCTCATCGCGGAGCCTCAGCAGCAGCTCGTAGTGCGAGCCGGGCTCCACGCGCTGCAGAGGCAGAATCTGCATGCGGAAAAGCTCGAAGCGGCCCTCCTCGAGCGCGGCGTTGATACGCGCGGCCCACTGCATCTCGCGCCGCCGGCGCATGAGCTCCACGTCGTTCTCGGCGAAGCTGTGTACCCGATTGCGGCCCCCCTCTTTCGCCGCCGCACAGGCGCTGTCGGCCGCTGAGAGCACCGAGGCCACATCCTCGTTGTCGGCCGTGATCGGCACGACGCCGACACTCGCGCCGAGCCGAAAGACCCGATCCTCCCAGTTGAAACGGAAATTGCGCAGCGCCTCGCGCAGCAGCTCGGCCGTGCGCATGGCCTCATCGAGCGAGCAGCTCTCGAGAAGAATGCCGAACTCATCGCCGCCGAGCCGCGAGAGCGTGTCGCGCCAGCGGACCTTGCTCTTCAGGAGCGCGCCGACCTGGCCGAGCAGCGCATCTCCTGCGCTGTGGCCGCAGGTGTCGTTGATGATCTTGAACTGGTCGATGTCGAGATAGCAGAGCGCGTAGGAGGCCTCGCGCGCCTTCGCGCTCTTCAGCGCCCGCTCGAGGCGGCTCTCGAATTCGCGCCGGTTGACGAGCCCGGTGAGCAGGTCGTGGCTCGCGTGATAAGAGAGGCGGCGGTTGAGCTCGCGCGACTCGCTCACGTCGTGGAACACGAGGACGCCGCCTGCGATCTTGCCCTGCCCATCGCGAATCGGCGCCGCCGTGCTCTCCACGTAGAGCTCGTTGCCATCGCGGCGGATGAGCAGCATCGGGCGCACCGATTTCGTCGGCCGTGCCCGGCGGATCGACACTGCGAGCGGATTCTCGAGCGGCTCGCAGGTCTCCTCGTGAAAGGCCCGGAAGACTTCCTCGACCGGGCGGCCCATCGCATCCTCGAGGCGCCACCCGGTGAGCTCCTCCGCGACGGGATTGATGTAGTCGATGACCGACTCCGCGTCCGTCGTGATCACACCGTCGCCGATCGACTGCAGCGTGATCTGCGCGCTCTCCTTCTCCCGGAACAGCGCCTCCTCGTACAGCTTGCGCTCCGTGATGTCGAGCTCGACACCGACGAGGCGCGCAAGCCTTCCCTGCGCATCCACGCGGGCCCGCGCGCGGCTCACCACCCACCGCCACTCGCCGCTGCGGTGGCGCATGCGATGCACACTCTCGAACACGGGTGTCTTGCCCGCGACGTGGTCGCGAATCGCCGTCTGTACGCGCGACATGTCATCCGGATGGACGAGGTTGCGCCAATCGGGCGAGTCGAGGCGGTCGTCCTCGGCGTAGCCGAGCATCGTCTTCCAGCGCGGCGAGAAGTACACCTCGTTGCGCTCCACGTCGAAGTCCCACAGCCCATCGTTCGCAGCGGCCTGCGAGAGGACGACCCGCTCTTCGAGCCGGGCGAGCCGATCCGCCAGCTTCAACCTGCCGAGCCCCGCGGCGAGGCTCGAGCCCGCCAGCTTGAGCAGCAGCTGCAGATTCACATCCCACGGGCCGCGCGGCTGCACGCGCGCGAGCGCGAGCACTCCGGCGGGCTCGCCGAGCACGTGGAATGCCGCGGCGAGGACCGATCCCATCTGAAGCTTTGCGAAACGGTGCGCCTCGGCGAGCTCCCCGCGCCGCGGCCTCGCGCTATCGCGCAGCTCCGTGAGTCGCAAATGTCCGAGCCGGGACTCGAGCCAGGGGAATTCGGCGAGCGGCAGACCCTTCAGGCCCTCGGGCTGCGACAGGGCGAGTCCGCGGCGCGCCGCGTGAACCTCGCCGAAGCAGCGTTCCCCGTCGATGAGCGCGATGAACGCGCAGTCGCTCGCGGTGAGCTCGGCCAGCGTCTCGAGGCTTCTGCGGAGGACCTCGTCGGCCTGAGCCCGCTCGAGGTTCTGCAAATCGACCGCAATCTTGGTGCAACCCACGTCGAGCCCGATCGGCGGCAGCTCGGCCCGGCCGAGCCATGCGTCCGTCGACAGCACGTCCGAAGCCGTGAATTCCGGCAGGTCGAGCGGTGGACTCGACATCGCGGGTCGTCTCTCCTCTTCGGCTTGACCTTTGGGCCAGCCAGTGTGACGAATTCCCCGCACGGCCGCGGAGACGTGCGTCAAGGACTGGCTCCGCGGTGCGGTCACCAGGCCAGCCTTAAGCCCGGGCCAGGCCGAGGTTTGCCGGCCGATTCTCGCACGTCGGTTAAGGAATGCAAGCTAAGGTGCTGAATTCAATCGAGTGCACGTCTCGCCTCTCCGTAGAGACGATGCAGCTCGCGCTCCATCTCCCGCTGCCGGCGCTCCAGCTCCGCTCGATCGCTGGTCCGGGGAACGCGGTACGGGGGTCCGATCGCGACGGCAATCCGCGAAAACGGCTTGGGAAGGACGAACTTGTCCCATTGGATGAGCCAGGCGCTCGAGGCCGCGTAGGCCATCGGCAGAATCGGGCGGCCGGACATCTGGGCCAGCAGGATCGCCCCCGGTTTGAACCGGAACCTCGGGCCGCGCGGTCCATCGGGGGTGATGATCGGGGAGACGTGATCGCTGACGAGCGAGCGATAGTAGTCGCGCAGCGCCCGGGCACCCGTGTGCGTCGAGGAGCCGCGGATGGCCACGCCTTTGAGACGATGCACCAGCATCGCACCGAGCTCGCCGTCCACCGAGGGGCTCACGAGCCAGCCGACCGTGAGCCCGCGCGAGCGCTGCTCGAGCAGCCACTTCGCGCAGAAGAGCTGATGCTGATGCCAGTAGCACGGGATGAGCGAGGCGCCTTCGGCGAGCGCTGCATCGAGATGTTGCGCACCCTCGACATGCACGACGCGGCAGAGACGCCACCAGAGTTTGATGAGTCCGATTCCGAGCGGCGCTGCCACGCCATAGAGCGCGCGCCGCGCTCGCGTCATGCGCCGTCCCGCGCGCGGCGCCGTGCGATACAGCGAGTTGCGCGGCCCGTCTTGCGGCCCGTCGTCGGTCATGATCCGTTAAACTTGGCGCCACCCATGAGCGTCACCGAGCCCATTGCCGGTCAGCCCCCGGAGGCGGAGACTGCCTTCGACGTCGGCTCCACGGAGGATTCCCTGGAGCGGATGACGGAGCTCTTCGCCCGCCTCGGCGACATTTATCGCGTCTACGCGCCGGGGCGGAAAGCCTACACGTACGTCATCAACCACCCCGATGACGTGAAGCGCGTGCTCGTCGCGAACCATCGCAACTATACCAAGGGAATCGGCCTCGACCGCGTGAAGATCCTGCTCGGCATGGGCCTGATGACCAGCGAGGGCGAGCTGTGGAAGCGGCAGCGTTACATGACGCAGCCGTTCTTCCATCGACGCGTCATCACCGAGTTCGCCCGCCTCATCGCCGAGGCCAACGAGCGGCTGCTCGAGCGCTGGGACGGCCTTGCGCGTCGGGGCGAGTCCGTGAACCTCACGGAGGAGATGAGCGAGCTCACCCTCGGCATCGTGCTGCGGGCGATCTTCGGACGCGATCTCGACCGCCTGACGCACGAGCACGGCGAGAATCCGTTCGAGGTGGTCACGCGCGAGCCCGCGCGCGATCTGAAATTCGCCTACAAGTTCCGCTCGCTCGCGAAGCTCATCGCGCGCCTCATCGAGCGCCGCCGCGGGGAGCCTGAAGAGCACTTCGACTACGTCGCGATGCTGATGAGCGCGCGCGACAAGGAAACGGGTGAGGCGATGCCCGAGCGCCAGCTCATCGATGAGCTGATGACGCTCGTGGTCGCCGGCCACGAGACCACCGCGAGCGGGCTCAACTGGACCTGGTACCTGCTGTCGCAGCATCCCGACGCCGATGAGCGGCTGCATCGGGAGGTCTGCGCCGCTCCCGAGATCGCCGCACCGAGCCTCGCAGAGGTCGAGTCGCTCGCCTACACGCAGCAGGTCGTCAACGAGGCTCTGCGGCTCTATCCGCCCGGGTGGCTGCTCTCGCGGCGGAGCGTCGGACCGGATGTGCTCTCGGGCTGCCCGATCCCCGCAGGCGCCGACGTGCTGCTTTGCCTTTACCTGTTGCATCGGCATCCGCGCTACTGGAAACATCCGGACGCCTTCGAGCCGGAGCGCTTCGCGCCTGAGCACGAGGCGGATCGGCCACGCTTTGCGTACATGCCTTTCGCGGCAGGTCCCCGGCACTGCATCGGCGAGACCTTCGCCCTTTACGAAATGCTCGTGCACCTGTACAAGGTCGCGCGCCGCTTCCGGCTCACGCGCGCCACGGACGAGCCCATCTCGCTCGAGGCGCAGATCAACCTGCGCACTCGCAAGCCGCTTTACATGAGGCTCGAGCGCCGCCCTGGGAACTCTTGATGTTCAATGCAAGCACGCTGACCGAGCTCATCGAAGGCAACCGCAAAACCCCGCGCCGCATCCACTACATCGACGGCGAGCAGAGCGAACGCACCGTCTCGTACGGCGAGCTCTACGAGCGCGCGCTCGGCATCCTGCATCATCTGCAGCGGCTGGGCGCCAAGTGCGGCGACAAGCTCATCCTGTTCCTGGGCGATAACGAGCCCTTCATCGACGCGTACTGGGCGGCGATCTTGGGCGGCATCGTGCCCGTTCCCATCGCGCTCGGCATCAGCGACGAGCACCGCCACAAGCTGCTGCGGATCGCACACAAGCTTTCCTCCCGCAGCGCCCCCGCCGGTGCGCCGTTTCTGTACACCGACCGGCGCTCGCTCGAGCGCGTCGGCGCGCTCGCAGCCAATGTGGGCGAGCAGAAGGCCTTCGAGCAGCTCGCATCGCGCGTCTTTCTCGTCGATCAACTCGATGACGTCTCACGCGCCGGCAAGCCATACCGCGCGGGGCCCGATGACGTCGCATTCATCCAGTTCTCCTCCGGCTCGACGAGCGAGCCCAAGGGCGTCGTGCTCACGCACCGGAACATCCTCGCGAACGGCCGCGGCGTGACCGAGCTTTGCGGCTTCAACGAGGACGACGTGAGCCTCTCCTGGATGCCGCTCACCCACGACATGGGACTCATCGGGCTGTTCATCTACATGTTCGCGAACCGGATGAACGTGAACCTGATGCCGACGGAGCTTTTCGTGCGGCGGCCGCTCCTGTGGATGTCGCTCGCCGCGCGCAAGCGCGCGACGATCCTCTGCTCCCCGAACTTCGGCTACCGCCACTACCTGAAGGTGCTCGGCGACCGGCCTGTAGAGGGTCTCGACCTGTCGGCCGTGCGGCTCATGTTCAACGGCGCCGAACCGATCTCCGTCGAGCTTACCGAGGAGTTCCTGAGCCGCATGGCGCCGGCGCGCCTCAAGCGCGGAACGATGTTTCCAGTGTACGGGCTCGCCGAGGCCTCACTCGCCGTGACCTTTCCGCCGGTCGGGGCACCGTATCGAAGCTTGATCTTCGATCGCCATCATTTGAACGTGGGCGAGCGGGCGCGGTCGACGCCCCGCGGTGCGCGTGAGGCGCTCCAGCTGATCTCGGTGGGGCGCGCGATTCCCTACTGCCACGTGCGGATCGTCGGCGATGATGACCAGCCGCTCACCGATGGCGCAGTCGGCCACATCCAGATCGCGGGCGAGAACGTCACGAAGGGCTACTTCGAGGACCCGGAGGCGAATGCGCAAGCACTCACCGCGGACGGGTGGCTGCGCACCGGGGATCTCGGCGTGATCGAAGGCGGCGAGCTCTACATCACCGGCCGCGCGAAGGAGATCGTGTTCGTCAACGGGCAGAACTACTACCCGCACGACCTCGAAAACATTGCGCAGCGCGCGCAGGGCCTCGACCTCGGCAAGGTCGTCGTGGGCGGCGCGCGCCCGCCGGGCGCCGAGGTCGATCGATTGATCGTCTTCGTCCTGCATCGCGGCGCGCCCGAGGAGCTGCTGCCGATCGCCGCCGAGGTGACGAGGCTCATCAACGAGCATACGGGTTTGGAGGTCGCCGAGGTCGTTCCGGTGAAGCGCATCCCGAAGACGACGAGCGGCAAGATCCAGCGCCACGCACTCGAGAAGGCCTATGAGGACGGCGAGTTCGCCGCCGAGCTCGCCGAGCTCGCGCGCCTGCGCGAGGCGCAGCGCGGTCCGGTGAGCGCCTCGCGCAGCGAGATCGAGGAGAAGCTGCGCACGATCTGCGACGCCGCGCTCGAGGGAAAAAAGCTCGACCTCGACGACAATCTGTTCGAGATCGGCGCGAGCTCGCTGAAGCTCATCGAGATCCACGAGCAGATCGACCGCGAGTACCCCGGCGCCGTCGA
>DASXNC010000399.1:0-1992 GCA_036495325.1 Steroidobacteraceae bacterium | reverse complement strand
ATTCCGCCGAGCTGGTCCGCGGAGTTCTCGCGCTCGGCGAGCACGCGCGCCGCCTCGTCCGTCGCGCCGTGCTCGGAGAGCACGTACACCGAAGAGCCGGAGATCGTCCGATCCTGAATGGAATCGGCATGCACAGAGACGAAGAGGTCCGCGTGCGCCGCGCTCGCACGGTCGATGCGCTCGCGAAGCAGCAGGAACACGTCGCCGTCGCGTGTCAGCACCGCGCGCATTCCGGGCTGCTCGTCGATCCGCGCGGCGAGCGCGCGAGCGATCGCGAGCGTGACGTTCTTCTCTTCCGTTCCGCTGCGCCCGATCGCGCCCGGGTCCTTGCCGCCGTGCCCAGCATCGACCGCAATCACCACGTCGCGATCGGCGAGTACCGGCGCGTGTGGCGCGGGAATGGGCTGGAGTACGGGGCGAGGACCGTCCGGCACGAGGTTCGCGCGTCTCACGGCAGCGCTCGTGGCCCTGATATCCGCAGAGCTGTCAGGGGTTGCGGGCGAGGCGTTTCCAACCATCACGACGAGGCAGGCGGTCCCGCGCGCGCCGCCGTGGCGCCAATGCGCGCGCACCGGGAGTCGGACGTGACCGCGCGGCGCCGCGGATGACTCGAGCTGCAGGACGATCCGCAGCCCCTCATGGGGTCTCGAGCCGGCGCGAAGCTGTTGAATGATGCCTTCGGCATGCGGCAGGTGAGCACCCGGCGCGAAATGCGAGTCGCCGAGATCGATCACGACGCGTCCCGGGTTGCCGAGCGTCGCGAGTCTGTAGCTCGTCGTGCGATTGAGCTCGAGCGTCAAAGCGGCCGAGTCCGCCGAGCTCGCAAGGCTCGCGTCGCGTACCTCGGTGCGATGCACCACCGCCGAGTGTGCGTGCAACGAGCGCGCGTGGACCGCGTACGGCGCGATCAGCATGCAGACGAGCGCCGCCAGCGCGCTCGCGAGAAGCCCGAATCCCCTGCCTTCCCCCTGCATCTCCCCGTGCTCAGCCTTGTTCAAACACACCGCATCGGAGGTCTGGAAATCCGATGATTATCATAAAGTTCTCGGCTGATCCTGCAGATTAATCTACGTGGATTCCGGCCGGATTTCAACCGCGCCGATCATCGTCGTGCACGCCGGTGAGCGCCGTCGTGGCGGCGAGCCACGCGTGCCCGAGCGGAGAATGGGCGCTCGCCTCGACCGGGTGGCCCTCCGGGGTCACGCCGAGCGCAACGCGCAGATCCGGCGCGGGCAGAACGTTGGTCCCGCGCTCCGGCCACTCGATGAGCCAGAGGTGCCACGGCAGCGCGAAATCGCGCAGCCCCAGCGTCTCGAGCTCACGCGGATCGCTGAGGCGATACAGATCGATGTGGATCACGGTGAGTCCCTCGAGCGCGTAGCGCTCGAGCAGCGTGAACGTCGGACTGCGCGCGGCACCGGCGAAGCCGCGCCCCGCGATGAGCCCGCGGGCGAGCGTCGTTTTGCCCGCTCCGAGCTCGCCTTCGAGATACAGGATGGCGGGTCCGCTCGGCGGGGGCGGCAGCGCGCGCCCGAGCGCGGCGCCGAAGCGCTCCATCTCCTCGGCCGAGCGCGCGAGCCGGATCAAAGATTCACGCAC
The DNA here is from genome assembly GCA_036495325.1 of Steroidobacteraceae bacterium. Lineage (GTDB taxonomy): Bacteria > Pseudomonadota > Gammaproteobacteria > Steroidobacterales > Steroidobacteraceae > JASHUC01. The sequence goes on along the minus strand of DASXNC010000399.1, from coordinate 393 downwards.
GTCCTCAACTCGCGTGCGACATCGCTGGCGAGGAGCCCGCGCTCACCACCGCCCCGCGCCGCGACATCGCCGCTCATAGCGTGCACCAGCACCGCAACGCGCGCTGCCTGCCACGGATCGCCGCACTGGGCGAGAATCCCCACAGTCGCTCCGGTCAGCACATCGCCCATGCCGGCGCTCGCCATGCCGGGATTGCCACGCTCGCAGATACCTGGGATGCGGCCGCTCGTGCCGACCAGCGTGCCCGCGCCCTTCAAGACGACCGTGCCACGGTAGCGATCGACGAGCGCCGCGAGCGATCTCAAACGATCCTGCTGTATCTCCGCGGTGCTCACTCCGAGCAGCCGCGCGGCCTCGCCCGGATGCGGCGTGAGAATCCAGTTCTCGCGGCGC
>DASXNC010000398.1:0-3569 GCA_036495325.1 Steroidobacteraceae bacterium | reverse complement strand
GGACATCGACCGCATCCTCACGAGTTACCACGTGCCGCTACTGCCTTAGGGCGCCTGCGCAAACAGTGACAGGGCCCGCAGAGCCATGTCAGCGTCCGACGGCGGTCAGTGGCGCGTCGCGACCGCAATCCTGAGCCGCCGCATCTTTCGATAGAGCGTATTGCGTCCGATGCCGAGCGTCTGCGCGACGCGACTGATGTTCCCCCGATGGAGGTCGATCTCGCGCAACAGCGCGCCGCGCTCTGCGATCTCGAGAGGATTGAGGCTCTCAGCCTCCGGCGGCAGTTCGGCGGGGCTGTCCTGCGCGAGCCGAGGCCCAATGCCGTAGTCCTCCGGGAGATTGCCGATGTCGAGAGCGTTGCCTGGGCGGAGCGCGATCATGCCGGTGAGGACATTGCGCAACTGGCGAATATTACCCGGCCAGGAATGCGCGCACAGCGCGCGGACCAGCTCCTCGCTCAGCGTGAGGCCCGGCGTGGCCGCGCTCTCCTGTGCGTAGAAGTGGCGGACGAGCGCCGCCTTGTCTGCCCGATGGCGCAGGGCGGGCATGGTGAGCACCAGCCCCTGGAGGCGATAGAACAGATCCGCACGCAGAAGGCCACGATCGACCTTGGACCTCAATTGACCGCGGGCGGCGCTCACCAGCCGGACATCGATGGCAATCGGCGCGGCCGCGCCGGGCGGGAGCATCTCCCGCTCCTCGAGGAAATGCAGGAGTTGCCCCTGCAGCTCGATCGGGAGATCACCCACATCGTCAAGAAAGAGGGTGCCCCCGTCCGCCTGGGCGATCTTGCCGCGATCGTCGCCAATCGGTCCGCGGCCGAACAGCTCCACCCGCAGCAACTCGGCGGGCAGAGCGCCGCAGTTGACGGCGACGAAGGGCTTGTCCGCCCGGTCGCTCCCGGCGTGCAGGGCCCGAGCGAAGTATTCCTTGCCGGTTCCGGACTCCCCGAGCAGCAGGATCGGCACGTCTCGGGATTCGAGCCGCTTCACGGCCTGGATGTTCCGGGCCATCTGCGGATCGCCGCGGTCGAGCTCGTCGAGCACGCTGCGCCCCGGGCGCTCGGCGCTGCCTGGCTCCGAGCTGCCCGCCTGGGTGGCGCGCCCTGGCCTCGGGGCGTGGGGCTTCGAGCGCGGCGACTGCGCCACCGCGTAGAAGCGTCCCCCATGGCGTGTCTCATAGATGGCAAGCGGATGAAAGGACTTACGCTGGCTGCGGCCGATCAGCGCGCCAATCGAGATGTTGAACACACGCTCGAGCGAGGCACCGGCGAGCTCCGACCTCTTCGCGCCGAGCTGGAACAGCGCATTCCGGTCGAGCGCGGCGATCGTACCTCCGCCATCGAGTGCGATGATGCCCTCGCCCCAAGTGCCGACGAGCTCGGGCCGGCTGTGGAACCGCACCACGAACGAGTCGCGAAAGCGACTGAGGAACAGGCGGTTCTCGATCATCTGGGCGGACATGTTCACGAGCACGAGAGTGTGTTGCTGGGCGCGATCCGACTCTCCCGAGGCATCGAGCACGCCCGAGAGCTCGCCGTGGAAATCGAAGATGGGTGCTGCGCAGCAGGTGAGGCCCGTATTGCGCGCGAAGAAATGCTGGTCCCGGTGGATGATGAGGGGTGCACGCTCGACCAGGCACGTACCCATCCCGTTCGTGCCCCCGTACTGCTCGCTCCAGACCCCCCCGAGCACCAGGCCCGTGCGGAACGCGGCGTTCCTGAAACTCGAGTCGCCGTAGTAGTCGAGCAGGACGCCTTCCCGGTCGGTGAGGATGATGGAATAGCCGGAGCCCGCGAGCTGGTGATACAGGTGCGCCATTTCGGCGTCGGCGAGGGCGAGGAGCTCGGCGTTCTGCTCCTTGCGCTCTAGGCGCTCCTCGCGCGGCAGCACGTACGGCTCGCGCTCGGATTGCGGATCGAGGTGATACTGCGAGAGGCAGCGCACCCAGGAGCGTTTCACGTACTCGGGCGTCGCGACGCCCTCCGGGGGCGTTCCGCGCAGGACAGCTTGAATGTAGCGGGCGTGACTGCCTGTCGGCTGGAGCATGGCTTCCCTCGTGAACCGGATCCAGCGCCTGGGCAATTATGCCACGCGGTCAAGACTGGGTGACGGGCGATGCAGGGCGGTACAAAGTGGCGAGGCAGTGTTCGGGTATGGAACACTCACGCCGCAGCGCAGCGGTGACCCGCGCCGAGGCTTACCGCCGCGGACGGCACGCGTAAACTCGCCCGGACACCGGGCGTGCAATGACGAGCGGAAAAAGGGGTTGTGGAAGTCCATGAAAACGAAAGCAGCCATCGCCTATGCGGCCGGCCGGCCGCTCGAAGTGACAACGGTCGATCTCGAAGGACCGCAGGCCGGCGAAGTCATGGTGGAGATCAAGGCGAGCGGGGTTTGTCACACGGACGAGTTCACGCGCTCGGGCGCGGACCCTGAGGGGCTTTTCCCGGTGATCTTCGGACACGAGGGCGCGGGGATCGTGGTCGAGGTAGGCGCAGGGGTGAGCTCCCTCAAAAAGGGTGACCATGTGATCCCGCTCTACACGCCCGAATGCCGCCAATGCAAGTCGTGCCTGTCCCGCAAGACCAATCTCTGTACGGCGATCCGCGCGACGCAGGGCAAGGGCGTGATGCCCGACGGGACAAGCCGATTCTCGGCCGGCGGGGAGAAGGTGCATCACTACATGGGATGCTCGACGTTCTCCAACTACACCGTGCTGCCCGAGATTGCGGTCGCGAAGATTCGCGAAGACGCGCCGTTCGACAAGGTCTGCTACATCGGCTGCGGCGTGACGACCGGCATTGGCGCCGTGATCAATACCGCGAAGGTCGAGGCCGGCGCGAACGTCGTCGTCTTCGGTCTCGGCGGCATCGGTCTCAACGTCATCCAGGGCGCCCGGATGGTCGGAGCGAACCGTATCATCGGCGTCGATGTCAATCCGCGGCGCAAGACGCTCGCAGAGAAGTTTGGCATGACGCATTTCGTCAATCCGAAGGAGGTCGGGGGCGATCTCGTGCAGCATCTGGTCGCGCTCACGGACGGGGGCGCGGACTACAGCTTCGAGTGCGTCGGCAACGTCGATCTGATGCGCCAGGCGCTCGAGTGCTGCCATCGCGGCTGGGGCGTGTCGGTCATCATCGGCGTCGCCGGAGCGGGGCAGGAGATCAAAACCCGGCCGTTCCAGCTCGTGACGGGGCGAGTCTGGAAGGGCACCGCCTTCGGCGGTGCGCGCGGCCGCACCGACGTGCCGCGCATCGTGGACTGGTACATGGACGGCAAGATCAACATAGACGATCTCATCACGCACGTCATGCCGCTCGAGCGGATCAACGATGCGTTCGATCTGATGCACCGGGGGGAGTCGATCCGCTCGGTCGTCACGTTCTGAAGCGGCTGTCGCAGCTCCACATCTACAAGAGGTACACGACATGACCACGTCCATCCATCCGGCCGTCGACGGCGGCGTCAAGCCGGGAAAGGCGCAGTTCGCCGGCGGCACGCTTTCGTGCCGATGCTCCTCCTCGCCAGTCACGGTCGGGCTCGATGCGAACGTCGCGTTCAATCAC
>DASXNC010000397.1:0-4104 GCA_036495325.1 Steroidobacteraceae bacterium | reverse complement strand
CGACCAATCACCGCGTGCCCCGTTGGTTTACGGAAGGCCTGGCGGTTCACGAGGAGACGCAGGCCTCGCCCGAATGGGGCGACCCGATAACGCCGGATATAGTGGTCGCGTTAAAAGAAAAGAAACTCCTGCCGGTGGCCGAGCTCGACCGTGGTTTCGTACGCCCGAAATATCCGGCGCAGGTGCTCGTGTCGTACTTTCAGGCCGGCCAGATCTGTGACTACATCCAGAACCGCTGGGGCGCCGCGAAGCTCCTCGACATGGTGCACGCCTACGCGCACGTCGTGAGCACTCGTGAGGTCATTCAAAAAAATCTCGGCATGAGCGCCGAGGAGTTCGACAAGCAGTTCCAGGCCTGGCTGTATGCCCAGTTGCAAGGCACGCTCGCCTCATTCGACCAGTTTCACGACAAACTCAGAGACCTCGCCAAGGCGTCACACGACAAGCGCTATGACGACGTCATCCGTGGGGGCGACGCCGTCATCCGCCTGTACCCGGCCTATGTCTATGACGCCAACGCCTATGAATTTCTGGCCGAAGCACAGCTTGCGAAGGGCAATAAGCAGGCCGCCGCTACCGTGCTGGAGGCCTATATGAAGGCCGGCGGTCGTCGCCCGGCAGCACTCGAGAGCCTCGCGCAACTCCAGGAATCGTTGGGCAACCCTCGCGCCGCGGCGGCGACTCTCGACCGGATCAACTACATCGATCCGGCCTACAACGAAGAGCTGCACCGGCATCTCGGCGCCTTGTGGCTCGCGCAGAAAAACTACCCCGGTGCCGTTCGCGAGTACGCCGCGGTGGTGGCGTTCCACCCGCTCGATGTCGCAGCCGCGCAATACGATCTCGCCCATGCTTATTTCGAAGCCGGTCAGCGCGACAAGGCCGAGGATGCCGTGCTGGCTTCGCTGGAGGCCGCGCCGAACTACCGACCCGCGCAGAAGTTGCTCCTGCAGCTCAAGAGCCCCTGACGCTTTCAAGACATAGGACACCCGACCTGCATGAATACCGTAGCCGCCCCCGAGTTGAATTCAGCCGACCTGCAACAGCGCGTGGAGCGCTTCCAGGCGGTCCGGGACCGCATCCTGGAGCAGGTGCGCAAGGTCATCGTCGGCCAGGATGAAGTGCTCGAGCAGGTTCTCATAGCGCTGTTCGTCGGCGGCCATTGCCTGATCACGGGCTTACCCGGGACGGCGAAGACGCTCATGGTCCGGACCATCGCGCAGACGTTGGGTCTGGAATTCCGCCGCATTCAGTTCACCCCGGACCTGATGCCCGCGGACATCACCGGGACGGACATCATCGAGGAGGATGCGACTACCGGCCATCGACGCTGGACGTTCGTTCGCGGACCCATTTTCGGCAATGTCGTCCTGGCGGATGAGATCAACCGGACCCCGCCCAAGACGCAATCGGCGCTGTTGGAGGCCATGCAGGAGTCCTCCTGCACGGTGCGGGGCACGGTTTACGCGCTCCCGCGTCCGTTTTTCGTGCTGGCGACCCAGAATCCGATCGAGCTCGAGGGCACCTACCCGCTTCCGGAGGCGCAGCTCGACCGCTTCCTCTTCAACACGGTGCTCGGGTATCTGAGCGCCGCAGACGAGCTCGAGGTGATCGACCGCACGACGACGGCGCGCAGCGCGCAGGTCGAGACGGTCACGAACGCAGAGGAGCTCGTCGACTTCCAGAGCCTCGTACGGCTCGTGCCGATCGGGGAGTCGGTCGCGCGCTACGCCGTCGATCTGGTCCGCGCCACGCGCCGCGAGAGCGAGTCGGCGCCTCCAGTCGTGCAGAAGTACGTGAGCTTCGGGGCGAGCGTGCGCGCCGCCCAGTTCATGGTCCTCGCAGCAAAGGCGCGCGCGCTCGGCGCAAGACGCTATCACGTGAGCTTCGAGGACATCGCCGCGCTCGCAATCCCCGTACTGCGGCACCGGATCCTCACCAACTTCCACGCCGAATCCGACCGGATCAGCCCCGATGAGATCCTGCGCCAGCTGATCGCGCGGGTTCCCCCGCCGGCGGAGACGTGATGAGCTCGGGCGGCGGCCCATCGTCAGCCGGCGGCGGCAAGTCGTCGGCGCGCGGCGGGGCATCATCGGCCGGGGGCGACGCGCTGCGCTTTCTCGATCCTGCCGTGCTCGCGGCGATCTCGGGCCTCGACCTGGTCGCGCAAACGGTGGTCGACGGCTTCGTCGCGGGGCTGCACACCTCGGCCGATTTCGGGTTCAGCCAGGAGTTTGCGGAATACCGGGCCTACGTGCCCGGCGACGACCTACGCCACGTCGATTGGAACGCCTTCGCGCGGTCGGAGCGGCTTTATTTGAAACGCTGGCGCGGCGAAACCTCGAGCGTCCTCACCGTGCTTCTCGATGCGAGCAACTCCATGTCCTTCGCCTCGCACGCAGTCAGGAAGTCGGATTACGCACGCTTTCTCGCGGCCTCGCTCTGCTATCTCGCGATCCGCAAGCAGCGCGACGCGGCGGGGCTCGTCGTGTTCGACGATGAGGTGCGGGACTACGTCCGCCCGTCGACGCGGCAGGGACAGCTGTATCGCTTACTCGCATCGCTCGAGCAGGCCGAGCCGCGCGCGCGCACGCGGCTCGAGGCACCGCTCAAGCATGTCGAGGCCTTCGTGCGCCGGCGCGGCATCATCGTCGTGCTGTCGGACTTCTACGAGTCGCCGGCGGCGGTCGTGCACGCGATAGAGCCGCTGCGGCATCGGGGGAGCGAGGTCGTGCTGTTCCACGTGCTCGACCCGCAGGAGCTGCAGCTCGAGATCGGCGGCTCCTCCGTCCTGGTCGATCTCGAAAGCGGTGCGCGCTTTCCGGTGACGGCGGAATACGCCGCCCGCGAGTACCGAGAGCGGATCGCCGCCCACTGCGAGGAGCTAGAGGAGCGCGCAGGCGCCGCGGGGCTCGGGTACCGGCTGCTGCCGACCAGCCAGCCACTCGATGCGGCGCTGCGCGAGTACCTCAGCGTGCGGAAGGGCAGGGACTGATGGGCTTTCTCGCGCCCGCATTTCTGCTCGGCGCCGCAGCGGTCGGACTGCCCCTCTATCTGCACCTGCTTCGCAGGCAAAGCGGCAGCCAGCGCTTCTTCAGCTCCCTCATGTTCCTCGAGCCGCGCGAGGAGAGCGCCGTTCGCCGCAGAAGGCTTCGGTACTGGCTGCTCCTCGCGCTCCGGTGCGCCGTGCTGATCGTGGCGGCGCTCGCTTTCGCCGAGCCTTACATCGAGCGCCCGGGCGCGGGCGTCCCGCCCGAACGGCTCGTGGTGCTCGCCATCGACGACTCCTTCAGCATGCGGGCCGGAGGGCGGCTCGCCGAGGCGAAGCGCGAGGCGCTAGCGGTGCTCGCGGCGCGGCGGGTGCGCGACCGCGCGCAGGTGATCGTGCTCGCCTCCTCGGTGAGCGCGCTCACGCCCGCAACGCACGATCCGGCCGAGCTTCGCGCGGCTGTCGAGAGCATCGCGCCGAGCGATTCGCGGGGGAGCTTCGCCGGACTCACCTCGGCCATGCGCTCGCTCGCCGCGAGCGAGCGCACTCCGATCGAGCTGCATTTCTTCAGTGACATGCAGCGGACGGGTATGCCCCCGAGCTTCACGGAGATGGCCTTACCAGCTTCGGTGTCGCTCGTGCTGCATCCGGTTGCGCGGTCGCCCGTGCCCAACTGGGCCGTCGAGAGCGTGTCGGCGCCCGGCGAGCTCTGGTCGCGGAGTGCACGAGTGCAGGCAGTGATCGCAGGCTACGGAACGGTCGCTGCAGTGCGAACGATCTCGTTCCTCGTCGACGGCCAGGTCGTGACCACGCGGCAGGTGTCCGTGCCGGCCTCCGGGCGCGCCTTGGTCACGGTCGATGCGCTCGAAGTGCCGTACGGCCTCAATCGCTGCGCGGCGCGCATCGACTCCTCCGATGCGTTGCCTGCGGACGATGAGTACGATTTCACGATCGAGCGCTCGGACCCGAAGCGCGGCCTGTTCGTCCACCAGGGGTCCGACGAGCGCTCGCCGCTTTATTTCGAGACCGCGCTGCGAGCCGCGGATGCAGCCGCCTTCACACTGGACAAGGTTGCCACGGATCGTGCCACCGCCGTCGATCCTTCGGCCTATGCG
>DASXNC010000396.1:0-1894 GCA_036495325.1 Steroidobacteraceae bacterium | reverse complement strand
GAGGGCGGGTGTCGCCGGTGCACCGCTCATCGCGAGCCAGACGGGCGAGGAGCTGGGGCTGCGGCAGCAGTTCATGCAGAACGTGGCACTGACCCTCGCCGTGTACAACCTCGATGCGGAGTCGGAGACCACCTACGATCCCGATATCGGTCAGGACTCCGCGGGCCCCGCGAGCCGCCGCTACGGAGCGGAGGTGAATCTCACCTGGCAGGCTCTGCGCTGGCTCGAGATCTACGGGAGCTACTCCGCGAATCACGCGCGCTTCCGCACACCGTATGACGACGGCACCGGACACATCGGGGAATACCTGCCGAACGCACCCTTCGCGGCGGGGTCCCTCAATATCTACATGAAGAACCTCGGTCCCTGGCGGGGGGGGCTGCAGTACCGCTACATGAGCGGTTTTCCTCTCTCGTCCGACAACGTGGTGCAGGGACACGGCTACGGCGAGTGGGACGGGGACGTGCACTACGCCACGGCGAGCGGCTGGAACTTCGGGCTCGCGCTCTTCAACATTCTCGACGAGCACGCCAATGCCGCGGAGTTCTGGTACATCGATCGTCTGCCCGGTGAGCCGCCCGAGGGTGTCGCGGATGTGCACATTCATCCGCTCGAGCCGCGTGCAGTGCGCTTCACGGTCGCGAAGATGTTCGATTGATCGCGGCGCCATGACCCTACAATGCGCGGGATGCCGCCGACGCCCGCGAAACTGCTGAAAGCATCGAACGCCGCGCCTGCCTCACAGGGAGCCGGCACGCCCGGCAATCCCGACGCGCTGCTCGTGCGTGCGCTCGGTGTGCGCGAACTCGCCGCGACGATCTTCAATTACACGGTCGGCAGCGGCATTTTCGCGCTGCCTGCGATCGCCGTGGCGCGGCTCGGCGGGGCAGCGCCCCTCGCGTACATCGCCTGCGCGATCGTCATGGCGTCGGTCGTTCTGTGCTTCGCAGAGGCCGGCAGCCGCGTATCGCACACAGGCGGTCCCTATGCATATGTGGAGGTCGCGCTCGGGCCGCTCGTCGGCTTCGTCGCGGGCGTACTGCTCACCGTGACGGGGCTGATCTCGGGAGCAGCCGTCGCCGTGATCTTCGCGCAGTCGATCGCGTCGCTCGGGGGCGCGGCTTCCAGCCGGGGAACAATCACTGCCGCGCTCATCATCGTTGCCATCGGCGCGCTCGCGCTGCTCAACGTGCGAGGCGTGCGCCGCGGCGCCCGCGCGGTGGAGATCGTCACGGTCGCGAAGCTGCTTCCGCTCGTCGCGTTCCTCGCCGCGGGCATGTTCTTCGTGCGGCCCGCGAATCTCGCCTGGGGCGCGCCCCCGCACCTCACGAGCGTGCTCGGGACGGCGGGCATCGTGATTTTCGCCTTCTCGGGCATCGAGTCGGCGCTCGCGCCGAGCGGCGAGGTGCGCACTCCTGCGCGCACCGTTCCACGCGCCTCTTTTCTCGCGCTCGGCGCAGCGACCGTGCTCTATCTCGCGATCCAGTGGGTCGCACTCGGCATCCTGGGCGGGGCGCTTGGGAATACGGGGGCGACGCCACTCGCAGCCGCAGCGCAGGTCTTTGCGGGAGGCGCCGGCCGGGCGGTGCTGACCGTCGGCGCGACGGTGTCGATGCTCGGCTATCTGAGCGGCAACATGCTCGCAGTGCCCCGATCGATCTTCGCGCTCGCGCGCGATGGGTTCCTGCCGCGGTCGTTCGCCGCCGTGCATCCGCGCTTTCGCACGCCGCACTCCGCGATGATGCTCTACGCGGTGCTCGTCGTCGGAGTTGCGCTCTCCGGCACGTTCGAAGGGCTCGTCGTGCTCTCGAATATCACGGCCCTCGTGCTCTACATCCTTTGTGCGATCAGCGTGTGGCGGCTGCGGCGCCTCGGCGTGCGCTCGGACGGGGAG
>DASXNC010000395.1:0-6443 GCA_036495325.1 Steroidobacteraceae bacterium | reverse complement strand
CGCGGCCATGAGAAACACGACGACGAAGCATCCGAGCAGGATGAACCGCGCCTGCGACGGGAGTGCGAGCGCAACCCAGAGCACGAGCGAGAATCCGGAGAGCCACAGGCAGATCGCCGCGAATATCGCCAGCTTCAGGTCGTGCGTGATGCGCAGCTTCTCCTGCTCGATCTCGAGGGCCGCGAGCTCGAGCCGCGTCTGCTCCATCCTGAGCGCTTCGACGAGCATGGCTCTGCCTCGGGTGAAGAGATTCTGCGACTCGTCGCTCATTGCGGCGCGCCATCGGGCGGCGGGCTCCGGCGCGCCGCGAGCAGCAATCCGATCGCAATCCCCGCGCCGGCGCCGATCGCCACCGCCGTCCAGGGATTTTCCTCGATCCAGCGCGCAAGCGCCGCGGCGGCCTTCTCGCTCGCCCGCTCCGCATCGACCTGCATCTCATCGAGATGCACCCGGGCCGTATCGATGCCGGCCGAGACCCGCTCGCGCAGCGAGCTCAATTTCGGATCGCCCTCGTCGGAGATTGCCCCGAGGAGCGCTGCCGCGTGATCGATGATGTTGCGCAGTTCTTCGCCGAGCGCTGCGGCGTTTTCGGAACTTTGGTTCACGAGCGCGACTCGCACAGGCGGGCCCGCGGGCTCGAAGCAACAATCATTCCCATTTGTATGCACATAGCTCGCAAACTCTATCCGGCCGCGGCCGGTCAGTGCCCCTCGAAGGCGACGAGCGTGCGCACCGGCACGCCGAGCGCCTCGAGTTTGCGAGCTCCACCGAGCGAGGGCAGGTCGATGATGAAGCACGCCGCGAGAAGCTCGCCGCCGAGCGAGCGCAGCAGCTTCACGGCTGCCTCCGCAGTGCCCCCCGTTGCGATGAGATCGTCCGCGAGGATGATGCGCTCGCCCGGAGAGATTGCATCCGTGTGCATCTCCATCTCGTCGATGCCGTACTCGAGAGAGTAGGCGACACGCACGGTCGAGTGCGGGAGCTTGCCGCGTTTTCTGATGGGAACGAAGCCGGCGGACAGCTGATGGGCCATGGCGCCGCCGAGTATGAAACCGCGCGCCTCGATGCCCGCGACCCGGTCGATGTGCGAGCCGGTCCAGGGCCTCACGAGCTCGTCCACGGCGCGCCGGAACGCGCCCGCATCGCCGAGCAGTGTCGTGATGTCGCGGAACTGGATTCCGGGCCTCGGATAGTCCGGAATCGTTCGCACGAACGATTTCAGATCGGCCGGCGCGCTCGGCTGCATCGGGCAGGTGCTCACCTCGTGTGCCGACACGATAGCAGAGATCGAGATCGCACGCCGGGGCGGCTCAGCCCCGTGTCTCGAGATACAGGACGCTGAAGAAGCGGCGCTCATCCGACCAGGAGGCGCGTACGCGCCAGCCTGCGCGGGCGGCGAGTGCGCCGAACGAGCTGCCCGTGTACTTGTGGCAGTGCTCGGTGACGATCGGCTCGCCGACAGCGAAATCGATCTCTTCTCCTCCGAGATGCACGCTCTGGGACACGAGGCTCTCGAGATGCATCTCGATGCGGCTTGCCGCCGCATTCCAGACGGCGGCGTGCCGGAAGCTCCGCGTGTCGAAGTCCGCTCCGAGCTCGCGGTTGAGGCGCGCGAGAATGTTGAGATTGAATGCCGCCGTGACGCCTGCCTCATCGTCGTACGCGCGAAGCAGCAGCTCGCGATCCTTCACCAGGTCGATACCGATGATCAGCGCTCCGTTCGGACCGGCGAGGGTCCGCGCGAGCGCGAGCAGCTCGACGGCAGGGCCGGCATCGAAATTGCCGATGGTCGAGCCCGGAAAGTAGACGATCGTGCGGGCCGCCTCGGCCTGAGCCGACGGCAGCGCGAACGGCCGCGTAAAGTCGGCCTCCACGGGCAGCACTTCGAGCTTTGGATAGGACTCGCGGATCGAGCGTGTGGCCTCGCCGAGGGAGCTGCGGGAGATGTCGACCGGCACGTACGCGGCAAGGTCCGGCAGACGATCGAGCAGAATGCGCGTCTTCAGGCTCGCTCCGCTTCCGAGCTCGAGGAGCAGCGCCCGCGGGCCGATGCGCTGCGCAATCTCCTCGCCGGACTGTTGCATGATCGCGAGCTCGGTGCGCGTGAGGTAGTACTCGGGTTGGCGGCAAATCAGCTCGAACAGCGCCGAGCCGTGGGCGTCGTAGAAATAAGTCGGGGAGAGACGCTTCGGGCGCCGCGCAAGACCCTGCAGTACCTGCGCGGTGAGCTCGGCGTCCCCCTTGCCGCTCGCGCGCAGCGCGGCCCACGCGCGTGTGACCACGCCCGCCATCTCAAATATCCATCGCGAGCCGCAGGCCGCTCATCTGCCAACGCGCGGCGGGCGGGAAGAAGTTCCGATACGTCGCGCGGATGTGCGACCTCGGGGAGAGGCACGAACCGCCCTTCAGCACGAGCTGGCTCACCATGAACTTGCCGTTGTATTCACCGAGCGCCCCCTGGGGCGGCGCGTACCCCGGATAGGGCGCATACGCCGAGCGGGTCCACTCCCATGCATCGCCGAACATCTGCAGCGGAAGCGGGCCGCCGCCGGCGGGCGGCGAGAGCGGACGCAGGTGCTCCTCCTCGACGAAGTTGCCCCGCACCGGGAGCTCCGCCGCGGCGAGCTCCCATTCGAACTCACTCGGCAGCCGCGCGCCGGCCCAGCGCGCGAAGGCATCGGCCTCGTAGTAGCTCAGGTGACAAACGGGGGCGTCCGGATCGAGCTCCCGCACGCCTGCGAGCGTGAATTCGCGATCGAGCGACTCGCCCCAGTAAAGCGGCCGCACCCAGCGTTCGCGCTCGAGGCATGCCCAGCCGTCGGAGAGCCAGTGCTCCGGAGACGCGTAGCCGCCGGAGGCGATGAAGCCGCGAAACTCCTCGTTCGTGATGAGGCGGTTCGCGATGCGAAACGGCGCGATCCACACCCGGTGGCGCGGCAACTCGTTGTCGAAGCAGAAACCGCGGCCCTCGTGACCGATCTCCGCGAGGCCGCCCTCGAACTCGACGAACCCGAGCGGCGTCGACTCGCGACGCGAGACGGCAGGCCGCGGCGGCAGGTACGCGGGATGCAGGGGGTTGCACGAGAACGCGTGTTTGATGTCGGTGAGCAGCAACTCCTGGTGCTGCTGCTCGTGATGCAGTCCGAGCGTCACCACGCGCCAGAGCTCGTCGGACTCTTCGCACCCCTCGAGCAGCCGCGCCATCTGCTCGTCCACGTATGCGCGGTACGCGAACGTCTGCTCAACAGTCGGCCGTGAGAGCAGTCCGCGCTCCGGGCGCGGCAGCCGCGGCCCGACGGCCTCGTAATAGGAATTGAACAGGTAGCGCCAGCTCTCATCGTGGAAGCGATAATCGTCAGCGAAGTGCTGCAGCACGAACTCCTCGAAGAACCAGCTGGTGTGCGCGAGATGCCATTTTGTCGGGCTCGCATCGGGCATCGACTGCACGATGTAGTCATCGACCGCGAGCGGCGCGCACAGCGCCTCCGTCACGCGGCGGACTTTCCCGTAAGAGTCGAGGAGCGTCGAGAGTTTCGGGGCGCCTTCTGCGCCGCGTGCAAGCTCCCGTTCGAGCAATGTTGCATCGCGATCGAACGACTCGCGTGGGCGCGAGAGTCCGCCCGGGATGTCGTGAAGGGCGGGGACGGCGGAGCGAGGCTCTTCGCGCCGTCCCGAAGGGGAGGGGGGGTGGGACTCGAGAGCCAAGAGAGCTCCTTACGGCCAGCGCCGAAACTCGTGACCGCTCGCAAGTAGTGTGCCGGCGAGCAGCCAAGTCGCGCAAGGCGAACGGACGTTCCACGAGCTGCGGGAACGTTGCGCAGCCCCCCACACGTGATTCTACTGTACGAACGTTACGCTTACACTGCGCCCCCCGGTCGTAGGGCAGTAAGGAGAGATCCGTGATCACGAGGCAGCTCGGCAACTCGGGCCTCGCCGTCGCGCCACTCGCGTTCGGCGGCAACGTGCTCGGCTGGACAGCCGATGAGGCGACATCGTTCAAAGTGCTCGATGCCTTCCTCGCCGCAGGTCTGAATCTAATCGATACGGCTGACGTCTATTCGCGCTGGATTCCGGGACATCAGGGCGGGGAATCCGAGACGATTCTCGGCAAGTGGATGAAGAGCCGCGGCAATCGCTCGCGGGTGATCATCGCAACGAAGGTCGGCGTGGAGATGGGTACAGGGGAGCAGGGCCTCTCGCGGGCATACATCCTGCGCGCAGTCGAGCGCTCGCTCGCACGCCTCCAGACCGACTACATCGATCTGTATCAATCTCATCGTGACGATCCGACTACGCCTCTCGAGGAGACGCTCGGCGCGTATGCCGATCTCATCCGGGCCGGCAAGGTGCGGGCGATCGGCGCATCGAACTTCACGGCCGAGCGGCTGAGCGCTGCGCTCGCTGCGAGCGCAGCGAACGGGCTGCCGCGCTACGAGGCCCTGCAGCCCTGGTACAACCTGTACGACCGTTCGAGCTTCGATGCGGAGCTCGCCTCGCTCTGCCGGCGCGAGCAGCTCGGCGTGGTGAGCTACTTCTCGCTCGCGAGCGGATTCCTGACGGGCAAATATCGCACGGAGGCGGACCTCGCCGGACGAGCGCGTGCATACCGCGTCAAGGACATGATGAACGAGCGCGGATTCCGCATCCTGCATGCGCTCGATGAGGTAGCGCGCGCGCTCAACGCGACTCCGGCGCAAGTGTCGCTCGCGTGGCTGATCGCCCGCGGCGTCACGGCTCCGATCGCGAGCGCGACGAGCGTCCAGCAGATGCAGGAGCTGGCGGGCAGCGTGCGAGTCGAGCTCGGCGCCGATGCGCTCGCGGCGCTCGATGCGGCGAGCGCGGCCCAATAGCGTCCGCGACAGTACCCGGACGCTCTCAGGCGTGGCGGGATGCGAGGAGGGCGAGCTCCGGCGGCATCGGCGTGACATCTATCTCGACGTTGAGGCATACCGGCCGGCCGCGGGCGAATGCCTCGCGAATCGCGGGACCGAGCTCCTCGATGTGTGTGATGTGCCGGCCCTCGCAGCCGAATCCTTCGGCCACTTGGTCGTAGCGTGCGCCCGAGAGCCGCGTGCCTGCGACGGGATTACCGATCATCTCCTGGAAGTGCTGCGAGGCCGCCCAGCTGCGGTTGTTCATCACGACGACCACGACCGGCAGGCGGTGTCGGGCGAGCGTATCGAACTCCGCGATCGTGAAGCCCACTGCGCCATCGCCGGCGAGACAGAGCACGGGCCGCGAGGGGTGTGCGATTTGTGCGCCGATCGCAAGTCCCAGGCCGAATCCCACCGCGCCGAGGAAGCCGTGCGTGATGTAGCTGCCCGGACGATCCTGCCGGATCACCTCGTTCATCCAGTGGTACGCCTCGGCGCCGTCGCCGATCACGATCGTGTCTGCGGGCATGTGATCGACGATTGCCGCAACCGCCTGGTAGGGATGGATGGGAGGGGTTGGGCTCGCGAGTGCTTCGCGGAGACGTTCGCGGCGCGCGGCCCTCGCCGAGCGCACCATCTGCTGCCACGCCGAGCGCTCGCGTAGCCGCCGGCCGCGTGCTTTCGCGGCGAGTGCGCGCAGCGTCTCGCGGCTGTCGGCGGGAATCGCGAGGGCCGCATCGCGCAGCTTGCCGATCTCCCTGGGATCGATTTCCACGTGGATCACGCGAGCGGCGCTCGGCACGAGCCGATCGCTCGCCCCGAGTGTGAACAGGCCGAAACGCACGCCCAGTGCGAGCACGACGTCCGGTCGCGAGCCGGGCTCGGCAAGATCGGCCAGCTTGTGGAAGGTGCCGCCGTAGAGCGCGTGGCCGCTCGGCAGCAGGCCGTGAGCCTGGAAATCAGAGAACACCGGAATGCCGGCGAGCTCCGCGAACTCGGCGAGCTCCGCGGCACAATCGCACTGCCACGCCCCGGCGCCCGCGAGGATCACGGGCCGCTCGGCGGCCTCGAGCAGATCGAGAGCGGCATCGATTGCCGCCTCATCCGGTCGAGCGCGCGTCTCGACCGTGATCGTGTGCGGAATGCGCACCGTTGTGTCATCGACGGTGGCTGTGAGCACGTCCATCGGCGCATCGAGCAGCACCGGACCGCTCGGCGGTGACGTCGCGGTCCGGATCGCATGGGCCACAAGGCGGGGGATGTCCCGAGGGAGCGTGACGGCATGCGCCCACTTCGTGAGCGGCCGCGCGATCGCGACCTGATCGATTCCGGCCTGCAGCGTGTTCGTCTCGGCATCGCGCAGCGCGGCGGAGCCGCTCACGTACAGGACTGGGGTGCGGTCCAGGTACGCGTTCGCTAGCGAGGTGATCACGTTCGTGAACCCAGGGCCTGCGGTCACGAGCGCGACGCCGAGCCGCCGTGCTGCGCGCGCATAGCCCTCCGCGGCGTGACCGGCCGCCGCCTCGTGGCGCGTGTCGATGATCGGGATGCCGTGAGCCGCGCAAGCCT
>DASXNC010000394.1:0-3316 GCA_036495325.1 Steroidobacteraceae bacterium | reverse complement strand
CGACGAACGCGATCAAGGCGAGCCAGTTCGGGCGCGCGTTGCGGCCCCGAAAGCTGGTCGAGCTCTCGATGGGAATTCTCACTTGACCTGCCGCCTCAAGGACCGGTACCACGCCAACGACACGACGGCCGCAGCCATCTGCAGCCCACCGAGCCAGCGGTAATGCTGCGCGGCCGTGAGCCAGACCGATCCGGACAGCCAGAGCACGCCCGCGGCGAGTGCGATGTCGCGGCGCATGTCCGAACCCCTGAGCTCACGGCGCAACTCGAGCATACCGGAATGCTCGACCGTGAGGCGCAAGCGGCCCTCCGAGGCCTCACGCACGGCAGTCTGAAAGATCTGCGGGAGCTTCTTCAGCGCCTCGACGGTGTCCGGAAGCTGAGCCCGGAATTGTTTCACGACCGCGCGGGGACTGATCCGCTCGCGCATCCACTGCTTAAGGATCGGCTGAGCCGTCTTCCACAGATCGAGCTCCGGGTAAAGCTCGCGCCCCAGACCCTCGATGTTGAGGAGCGTCTTCTGCAGCAGGATGAGCTGCGGCTGCACCTGCATGTCGAAGCGCCGCGCGGTCTCGAACAGGCGCAACAGCACCTGGGCGAAGGAGATCTCCTTCAGCGGTTTGTTGAAGATGGGCTCGCACACGGTCCTCACGGCGGACTCGAGCTCATCGACCCGCGCGCTCTGCGGCACCCAGCCCGACTCGATGTGCAGCGCGGCGACTCGCGCATAGTCGCGCTCGAAGAATGCGAGAAAGTTCTCCGCCAGGTAGTGCTGATCGCGGGGTTGGAGCGTGCCGACGATGCCGAAGTCCACCGCGGCGTAGCGCGGGTTCTGCGGATCGTCGACCTGCACGAAGATGTTTCCGGGATGCATGTCGGCATGGAAGAAGTTGTGTCTGAACACCTGCGTGAAGAAGATCTCCACGCCGTTCTCCGCAAGCTTGGCGATGTTGGTGCCGCGCGCCCTGAGCTCATCGACGCGGCTCACGATGATGCCGCGGATGCGCTCCATGACCATGATGTTGGCGCGGCAGTAGTCCCAGTAAACGACGGGCACATAGAGGAGCGGGGAGCCCGCGAAATTGCGCTTCAATTGAGCGGCATTGCCCGCTTCGCGCATGAGGTCGAGCTCGTCGAGGATGGTCTTGCGGTATTCGCTCACGAGCTCGAGCGGCCGCAGCCGGCGTGCGTCCTCCCAGTACTCATCCGCGAGCGCCGCAAACGCCCGCAGCACCTCGAGATCCCGCTCGATGAGCTCGTGCATCCCCGGACGCAGGATTTTCACGACCACGTCCTCGCCGCTCCTGAGCGTCGCCGCGTGCACTTGCGCGATCGATGCCGCCGCGAGCGGGCTTTCCTCGAAGCTCGAGAAAATCTCCCCGAGCGGCCGCCCGAAGGTGCGCTCGATGGTTGCGACGGCGATCGTGCTTCTGAACGGCGGCACGCGGTCCTGGAGCTTCGCGAGCTCCTCGGCGATGTCACGGGGAATCAGGTCGGGACGCGTCGATAAGGCTTGACCGAACTTCACGAAGATCGGGCCGAGCTCCTCAAGAGCGAGCCGAAGCCGCTCTCCGCGGGTGACGCCCGCGCTGCGCTGGAACCAGGTCCAGGGCGAGAGGTAGAACAGGAACCGGAAGGGACGATACAGATGCGTGGCGCGCACCAGATCGTCCAACCCGTGGCGCACCAGCGCCCGCTGGATCTCCAGGAGCCGCGCCGCGATCGACGGACGCTTCACGCCGTGCCCTTGAGCCGCCGCTCGAGACGGGCGAGCCGCGCCTCCACCCGATCGGCCGTCTCGCGCAGCTGGTCGACGCCGAGCACAAACTCCTCGAGCTCGGGCTTGCTCACCAGATCCCGGCTTTCCTCGGTCAGATACTCCGCGAGGTTCTCGCCGGCCGTGCGCCGGACCTTTGCGGCAAATGCGAGCGCCCCACGCGCGGCGAGCGCGAGCCGCCTCGCGGGCAGATCACCCACCAGCCGCGCCAGTTCCTCTTCCCAGTCGGGCCGCGCCAGCCCGAAGAGCTCGCGGTAGCGCGCCGCGACCTCCGCATCGCCCGTGATCCGCACCGGCACGCGCGCGCCGTCCGGCGCGGCCCCCGCTTGCGCGGCCGCGCCGCTCGCCATAAGCCTCAGGAGTGAAACGGGGGATCCGGAAATCACTGCGTCGGCGTGGGTGCCGTCGCCGGCCGCGAGCGCGAGCCGGCCCGCGGCGACCGCAGCGCGTATCGAGGACAGTCCGTCGATGTCGACGCGCAGCGACGTGCGGTTCAACCCGCCGGCCGCGGCCGCCGCCTTGATGGATCCGTCGATGCTGCGGTTGAGGAGGGATTCGACGGCCGCCAGCCAAACGGGAGTTGCCGGCATGTTAGATCTTGTAGCCGCGATGCAGGGCGACGATGCCGCCGGTGAGATTATGGTAGCGAGCCGCACCGAAGCCGGCGTCCTCGAGCATGCGGAGCAGGGTTTCCTGATCGGGATGCATGCGGATCGATTCGGCCAGATAGCGATAGCTTGCGGCGTCCTTGGTAATCCACCGGCCGAGCGCGGGCAGCACGTTGAACGAGTAGGCGTCGTAAAACGGCTTGAGTCCCGGGGCCACCGGCTTGGAGAATTCCAGCACCAGGAGCTGACCGCCGGGCTTCAACACCCTGCGCGTGGAGGAGAGTGCCGCGGCCTTGTCGGTCATGTTGCGTAGCCCGAATCCGATGGTCACGCAATCGAAGCAGTCGTCGCCGAAGGGCAGCCGCTCGGCGTCAGCGGCGAGGCAGTGCAAGTTGCCCGCGAACCCGGAATCGAGCAGCCGGTCGCGGCCCGCCTCGAGCATGTGCCGGTTGATGTCGCACAGAACGACTTGCCCGCTCTTGCCGACCTGACGCAAGAGACCGGCGGCGAGGTCGCCGGTTCCGCCGGCAACGTCCAGCGCGCGTTGACCGGCCTTCAGGCCGGTCAACGACAGCGCAAACCGCTTCCACAGCCGGTGGACCCCCAACGGCATCAAATCGTTCATGACGTCGTATCGCCCCGCAACCGAGTCGAAGACGGCGCGCACGCGCTCCGCCTTCTGCGCCCGCGGCACCTTATCGAAACCGAAATCGATCGTACCGTCCGAGTTTCTCATGGAGCTCCTTCACGCGAGGCCGCGCCGGGCGGGCCGCCTGACCCTGCCGCCCAAGCCCTGGATTTTTTCACGATTTCACCAAATAAGAAAATTGCGGCAGGCGGTGCGTGCAGCGGGCGGTGGAGCGATCCGCGCGGGGCACACGCGGACTCGCGTGTCGGTTACGCCTTGCGCTTCACTCCCGCCTCGGCGCAGC
>DASXNC010000393.1:0-2364 GCA_036495325.1 Steroidobacteraceae bacterium | reverse complement strand
CGAGGCGATTCCCTGCCCGAGCTTCGAGGGATCGGCCAGGTTCTGCATTACGGAGATCAGACCGAGCACCGCGCCGATGATGCCGAGCGTCGGCGAATAGGTGCCCATGCCCTCGAACACCTTGGCGCCGAGGGTGTCGGTGTGCTCGCGCGTGTCGAGCTCGACCTCCATGATGCCGCGGATGACGTCGGGCTCGCTGCCGTCGACTACGAGCTGCAGCGCCTTGCGGACGAAGGAATCCTCCTCCTTGTTGAGCAGCGGCTCGAGGCCGAGCAGGCCCTGCTTGCGGGCGACGTTGCTCCACTCGACCATTTTTTGAATGAGCTTCTCCGGGTCGAGCGCCGGCGGCTTCATCGTCCAGGGTAGGATCGAGAGGGCGTGCTTCATGACCGAGAGCGGCGTCTGCACGCAGATTGCGGCGCAGGTGCCGATGACGACGATGATGAACGCCTCGGCCGAAACGAGCGCCATGATGCCGGCGCCGCGCACCACAGCGCCGCCGACGAGCGCGAAGAATGCGAGCGCGAGGCCAACGACACTCAGTATGTCCAACGGGCGACTTCCTTCGTGTCTCGGGGGGCGTTACACGCCGAGGCCGGAGAGCAGCGCGTCCACGTCCTGCTGGCCCGCCGCGATCTCTCCCTGAGTGACGCCCGGCACCGTGGGTCCTTCGCCGTGCGAGCTGCGTGGCGCGGGGTCCGACGTCCCCGGCTCCCCGCCCGAGAGGCGCGCGAGCTCGGCGAGCGCGGCTTCGATCTCGCGCACGAGCTCGATGACGCCGCGGATGATCTGGCCGGTGAGGTCCTGATAAGCCTGAGCGAGCAGCATTTCGTTGAGATTCCTGCGGATCAGCTCCGCGTCGGTCAGGGCGGTGGGGAGGAACGCGTCCATGCGCTTCAGGAGCTCGTGAAACTCCTTGAGCTCGATCCGGCGCTCGCGAAAGAGCTTCCAGGGCGCCCCGAGCGCCTGAACGCTATTCGCGGTGCGCTCGGCAGGCGGACCCGAGCGCTCGATGAGGTCGAGAGTACGGTGTGCGGCCTCGTCGGTGAGCTTCAGCACGTGTGCCAGGCGCAGCCGCGCGTCCGGCATCTCCTTCTCGGCGAAATCGGCGATCCGCGCATCGAGCCGGAAGCGCTCGAGCGCGACTTGCAGATTGCAGGTGAGATCGCGCAGCTCCCCGATGAGCACGGGCTTGCGTGCGCTCATAATGTCATCGAGCACGGCGAGAAAGCCCGTCTCATCGTCGCGGGCCAGTGCCGCCGCGAGCGCTTCGACGCGCGGCCCGTAGCGCTCTGCAAGCGGTATAGGGTCTGGGGTCGCCATGTCAATTCGCCGCGCCACCCAGAATCTTGTCGAGCTTCTCCTTGAGAGTCTCCGCAGTGAACGGCTTGATGACGTAACCGCTCACTCCCGCCTGCGCCGCCTCGACGATCTGCTCGCGCTTCGCCTAGGCGGTGAGCATCAGCACGGGCAGCTTCGCCAGATTGGGATCGGAGCGCACTGCCTTGAGCAGATCGAGGCCCGCCATGCCCGGCATGTTCCAGTCGGTGATCAGGAAGCCGATGTCTCCCGTCCTGAGAATCGGTAGCGCCGTCGTGCCGTCGTCTGCCTCGACGACGTTCTGGTAGCCGAGATCGTGCAGCAGGTTCTTGATGATGCGCCGCATGGTCGAGAAGTCGTCCACCACCAGAAACTTCAAATCTTTGCTCACCTCGGTCTCCTCCGCGAGGCCGACCCGGCCGCCGCGTTGTGCGCATCGTTCCAGTCCGAGAGCCGTGCCTTCAGCCGCACGAGCGCCTGCCCGTGCAGCTGACACACCCGCGACTCGGTGACGCTCAGTACCGCGCCGATCTCCTTCAGGTTCAACTCGTCCGTGTAATAGAGCGACATCACCAGCTTCTCCCGCTCGGGCAGCCCGTCGATCGCGTCGGCGAGCGCATCGCGAAAGCCCGACTGCGTGGCCTCGAAGAACGGGTCCGCCCCGTCCTGCGCCTCGTGCGCGGTCGTCTCATCGAGACTCGCGAGCCGGCAGCTCGCCGCGTCCTGCACGATCGCGTGATACTCATCGAGCGAGATCCCGAGCCGCTCGGCGATCTCGGAGTCGCGCGCGTCGCGGCCGCTTTCCCACTCGATCTCGCGCATCACGGCGGCCACGGCGCGCGCCTTGCGATGCACGGAGCGGGGCGCCCAATCGAGCTTGCGCAACGCATCGATCATCGCGCCCCGGATGCGAATTCCGGCGTACGTCTCGAAGGTTGCACCGCGATGCGCGGTGTAGTTCGCGGCGGCCTCGAGCAGGCCGAGCATGCCGGCCTGGATGAGATCGGCCACGTCCACCGACGGCGGCAGCCGTCCCGCCAGATG
>DASXNC010000392.1:0-4973 GCA_036495325.1 Steroidobacteraceae bacterium | reverse complement strand
TAGGCCATGAACTGACCCCCGTGGGTCTCGGCCATCACCTTCGTCAGCGCCGCCGTCAGGGTCGTCTTGCCATGGTCCACGTGACCAATCGTCCCAACGTTCACGTGCGGCTTGTTGCGCTCGAATTTCTCTTTGCTCATGGATGTTCAGGGGCTTTCGCCCAGCCTCTCGGAGCCGCGCAGTGCGGCCCCCTCAAAAACCAGATGCCGTTCTCAAACAGGATGCCGATCTCTCAAACCGTTTTCGCGCCCGGGCGACGACCGTAATCGTGGAGCCCACGACCGGAATCGAACCGGTGACCTCGTCCTTACCAAGGACGTGCTCTACCGACTGAGCTACGTGGGCGGTGTGCCCGGGCGCGGAGCGGGTGATGGGAATCGAACCCACGTCATCAGCTTGGAAGGCTGAGGTTCTACCATTGAACTACACCCGCTGATGCCGTCCACCCGATCTGCCTGCCCGTGGGAGCGGCTGCGCCGCCCGGGACGCCCCCGCGGCCCGCTCGCCCTGCCCCGTGGTGGAGTGGGTAGGATTCGAACCTACGAAGGCGTGAGCCGGCAGATTTACAGTCTGCTCCCGTTGGCCGCTTGGGTACCCCTCCCGCGAAAAACGAGCCGCGTATTCTGATTTCGGTCGGCAGGGGTGTCAATGCGCCTGGCGCGAAAATTGCTCGGTCGCCGGGCCCGTCCCGTCGAGCTCCCGCCGGGCGGCTACGGGTCCGTCCCGAGCCGTCAGCCTCGCGGATTCCGCTCGAGCGTTCCGACGAGCCGCTGCAGCTCCCCGGAGCTCGCGCGCCGCCATGCTCCCGGCCGCAAGCTCGTCGGGAGTACGACCGTTCCGTAACGCACGCGCGCGAGACGGCTCACCTCGAATCCCAGAGCCGCCCACAGACGCCTCACCTCCCGGTTGCGTCCCTCGTGCAGCACCACCCGAAACCAGCTGTGGCTGCCGCCCGTACTTGCCTCCTCGCAGGCCACGATCCGATCGAAGCGTGCCGGACCGTCCTCGAGCCGGACACCGCGCCTCAAACGGCGCAGCGTCTCGGAATCCGGCGACCCGCGAAGCCGGACTCGATACTCCCGTTCGACCTCGGCGGAGGGGTGCATGAGCCGGTGCGCCAGATCACCGTCCGTCGTGAAGAGCAGCAGGCCCGAGGTATTCACGTCGAGGCGGCCGATCACGATCCACCGGCCGTGCCGAGGCGGCGGCAGGTGATCGAAAACGGTCGGGCGGCCCTGCGGGTCGCTACGCGTCGTCAGCTCCCCGAGCGGCTTGTGGTAGAGCAGCAGCTCGTGCGTCGGCTCCACAGTCGATGCGGCGGGCGGGGCCGCCTCGGGCTCGACGGCGGCTTGTCGGGGGGCGCCATGCTCGAGGGCGACGCGCTCACCGTCGAGCCGCACTTCGTCCGCCGGACCCGCGCGGTCGCCGAGCCGCGCGATGCGCCCACCGACCGTCACGCGCCCTTCGCGTATCCAGCTCTCCACGGTACGGCGCGAGCCGAGACCGGCGGCCGCGAGCAGCTTCTGTAATCTCATCAGCAGGACTGCAAACCCTGTCGGGACGGCGGTGCGGATAGCGTCGCGACCGACGGCCGCCCCGCGCCGGCCCGTATGGCGTAGGCTGCGTATAACGGCCGGGCCTCACCTCATGTCCCGGCATTCCTTGTCCTTGCACCGTCGGTCGGGATATTAGAGTGCCATGACTCGCAATTTCCGGATGTACGATCGTGGCGGCCGCAAATCCTGAGGCTGGCCGCCAACCTGCCCACGAAAGCCGGGGTAGCACGCGAGCATCGGGCAGCGCCTCCGCCGGTGACGCGCGCCGCTATGCGGTGCTGTCCGATCCTTTCCCGATGCGCCGCGGTGGTGAGCTCCACGGGGCGCGCCTGGCGTATGAGACCTGGGGCGAGCTCTCCCCGCGCCGCGACAATGCGATCCTCCTGTTCACCGGCCTGTCTCCCTCGGCGCATGCGGCCTCGTCCGCAGCCGACCCGAGCGACGGCTGGTGGGAGGGCATGATCGGCCCGGGCTGCGCGATTGATACCCGCCGCTTCCACGTGATCTGTGTCAACTCGCTCGGCAGCTGCTTCGGGTCGACCGGACCGGCCTCGATCGATCCGGGAAGCGGCGGCCCGTACCGGGTGACATTCCCCGATCTCTCCGTCGAGGACATCGCCCGTGCGGGGCGGGAGGCGCTGACATCACTCGGCATCGTCCGAGCGCACACCGTCATCGGTCCCTCGCTCGGCGGTATGGTCGTGCTCGCCTATCTTGCGCAGTTCCCGGACGG
Source organism: Steroidobacteraceae bacterium (assembly GCA_036495325.1). Classification (GTDB taxonomy): domain Bacteria; phylum Pseudomonadota; class Gammaproteobacteria; order Steroidobacterales; family Steroidobacteraceae; genus JASHUC01. Next base: position 2,684 of record DASXNC010000392.1, on the reverse strand, counting down.
CGCGCGCAACGTCGTGAGCATCTCAGGCACGGCCGCGGCCTCGCCGTTCGCGATCGCACTGCGCTCCATCCAGCGCGAAGCCATCCTGCGCGATCCCGACTGGCGCGGCGGCAGCTACACCGACGAGCGCCCTCCCGAGACCGGCATGCGCATCGCGCGCAAGCTCGGCATGATGACCTATCGCTCGGCCGCCGAATGGCGGCAGCGGTTCGGGCGCGAACCGGCCGTGAGAGAGCTCGACAGCGGGGATCCCTTCGGCCCGGAGTTCGCGATTCAAAGCTATCTCGAGGCGCACGCGCGGCGCTTCGTCCGCGCGTTCGATCCGAACTGCTATCTCTATCTGTCGCGGGCCATGGATCGCTTCGACCTCGCCGAGCACGGCGAGTCGATCGAGGTCGTATTGGCGCGCTCGCGCATCGAGCGTGCACTCGTAATCGGCGTCGAGTCCGACTTGCTCTTTCCGCTCGATGAGCAGCGAGCGCTCGCGGACGCCTTCGGAAAGGCGCGCGCCGAGACCGTGTTCGCGCCGCTCGACTGCCTCGAGGGGCATGACTCTTTTCTTATCGACCTCGAGCGCTTCGGGCGGGAGATCTCGCGGTTTCTGGCGTGAAATTCGCGCCGACCGCGGCCGTGTGATAAGTTCAATCGGCGGCGCAGGCTCGGGCGACCGAAGGCATAATGTGAGTCGGGTCACTGCCAAAAACTAAACACGACGAGGCAACGACTTTGGAACGCCGGCTGCATACGCGTCATCGGGCGCGGACGACCGTCTACATCACGATTCCCGGCGGCAGGCGCAAGCTCTGCAGGGCCGTGAACTTGAGCGCCACCGGCGTGTTCATCGAGACGACCAATCTCGGACTGCGCAAGGGGCAGCACGTAGAGCTCGCCTTCGCAATCAATCTCGGCGAGATCACGAAGCTGCACCGTCGCACCGCCGTCGTCGCGCACGTCTCGCGGGGAGGGACCGGGCTCATGATGGAGGCGTACAGCTCCGTGGCTCGCGCCAGCGCGGGATCATCATCGGGTTGATCGGATTGACGATTCGATACGCTGGCGCTCTGGCGCGCCTGCTGACTGCACTGAGTTTCCTTCTCGCGGCGACGGGCGATCCTGCCGCCGCCGGAGCCGCGCTCCCTGCCGACTCGAGTTCTCCCGGCGCCGCGCCGATCGCGGCCATAGCCGGCGCGAGCGACACTGCCGACGCGGCGCATTGCGTCGACTCGAGCTCGCTCGATTTGCGCCGGCTCCTCGCTCCGCCGCCGCGCGCCGGCTCGCCGCGCGACCGCGCCGAGCTCGACGAGCTGCTCCGCATCCAGGCGCGCCGGACATCGAGCGAGGCTGAGCTCGCGAGGCGCGACGCGGCGCGAACCATCTTCCGTTTCGCGGATGCGCTCGGCAATGCGCCAGGATTCGAGCGGGAGCGCCTTCCGCAAACGCTCACCCTGTTCCGGCACCTCAACGTCGATGAGACCGCGGTGCTCGCACCCGCCAAACGCGACTTCGCCCGTCCTCGTCCGTTCACGGTGGAGCCGCGGCTTGCGCCGATCGTCGCCCAGCCGATGTCGGCCTCCTATCCGAGCGGCCATTCGACTTGGGCATACACGACCGCGCTCGTTCTAGCCGACATGGTGCCCGAGCGGCGCGCGCAGCTGCTCGCGCGCGCGGACCAATATGCGCGCAACCGCACGGTCGCGGGCGTGCATTACCCGAGCGACGTTGAGGCTGGAAAGCTCGCGGGCACCACGCTCGCGGCGATGCTCTTTACCTGTCCCGCGTTCGCACGCGAGGAGGCCGCGGCGCGCAAGGAGCTGCGCGGGGCGCTCCGACTGCCCTGAGGCGGCAAGTCGCGCCTCGCGGCGCGACGCCGAAATCAGCCGCGAAGGGATCGCATCAAGGGCGTCGCGAAGGCAAGGACCGGCGAGCTGAAGACGGTCGCCGGCAAGCTGAGCGGCGACGAGAAGCTGAAGCGCGCGGGGCGGAGCGAGTAGCGCCGCGGGAAAGCCCAAAACACGGCGGGCGGTTGGACAGACAAGCGCCGGGTGCCAACCGGCCGGAACAGTTCCTGGCCGCTCTAGCTGCCGCGTGCGTAAGCCCGCGCGAGACCGCGGCCGAGGCGCAGCGCCGGGGCGCGGCGGAAGCGCCAGGCGCTCGGCCCGCCGCCGAGGCAATCCGCATCAAAACCACCGCCGGTGCGGGCGCGGCGCTTCGGCGGCGTTGCTGAGGGCAGGCTTGCGCGGAATCCAGGGCTGCACGCCGCTCCGCGGCGTTCCAGAAGGCCGCCGTGGTGCTCCGGCAGGGGCGCATGCGCGAAGTCATGCTCGACGGCCCAGGTCAAGCTCGCGTTCACCCGGCCGCGCGGCCGCCGGCCCGCGCGCCCACATCGCGCGCAGCGGATAGGGTTCCATGGGTTTCGCGGACATGTCTTCCTCGAGTCGCGCAGCGCTGGGTGAAGCGCTGAACATAGTCGACGCTCCTGGCGAAAACTGTGAGGCAGTGCGCGCTTGATGAACGCGCGGCGCGATGGCGCGTTGACGTCGCAATCTGGCGTCGCAATCTGGCGTCGCACTCAGTGCGAATCGAAGAAGGACTTCACCGCACTCAAACAAAACGGCGCAACGAGGTCGGTGTGATAGCCCTTGAGCACGGCCATCTGACCTTGCGAGAGCGCGACCGCGGCCTTC
>DASXNC010000391.1:0-2029 GCA_036495325.1 Steroidobacteraceae bacterium | reverse complement strand
CCCACTGCGCCCACTGCGCCCACTGCGCCTGCGATTCGCCGGCATGGACGTTCACGATCCGCGGCGGGTCGTTGTCGATCGATACCGCATAACGCAAGCCCGAGCGGCCGGTGAAGTCGAGCGTCGGAGCGAGCGTCACGTCGACGTCGAGCGGTCCCGCATCGAAAAGATAGATGTCGTACTCGAGATGCGGCGAGCCACCGCCGGGGCTCCGAGACGGTGCCATAACCGGCAGGACAGTCATTGCCGAGAGCGTCCGCCCAAGCGCCGGGATCTCGGCCCAGCGTACGCCGTCCGACTCGACGGCCCGTGCAAAGTGCGCGGCCTCGATGGCAACATACCCATCCGCCTCCACAAAACGGTGCGCGTCCGCTGCAACAGCTGGCGCGGTCGGGCGTTTGACGAACTCCGCGGACACCGTCACCGAGCTTCCGGCTCCGCGCACGAGAATCGGCACTCGATGCGTGCCCTCGCGAACCGAGGACCAGTCGGCACTGACCTCAACGTGCACCTGATCGGTAAGGATTCCGGAACGGCGCGAGACTCGCAACCATGGCGGCGCGGCAGTTACCGTGAATGGGAACGGCGCCGTTCCGCGATTGAAGATCTCGATATACCGGGACGAAGCTCCGAATGGGGACAACGGCGGCAGAACCGGCTCTCCCGCCATCCTCGCGGCGTTCGGCCAGGCGGTACGGCTGCCTTCAACGGCCACGCCGAGCGCGGCCCGCTCGGGGACGGCGATCGTGTGCACGGCCGGCATGATGTTCTGTGGAGGATCGTGCCAGCCGACGTATCCGAAGTGGCTCTGCGACATCATGTGGTCCCACTTGCCGCCCGCGACCGCGTGATACTCGCGCGTGAGCTCGGCGTCACGCTGGAAGAGTGATTCGACACGCCGCGCCATCGTGTTCGTCGCCGCGCGACCCTGCTCGGCGTAGAGCGAGTCGAGCCCATCGTCCACGTAGAGCTCATTGAGGTTCGCGCACGCTTCGATCGGAAAGAGGACGAGCTCGAAGTACGCATCGCGATAGCTCGGCGACAGCGCGCGCCCCACGGCTCGCGCGCGCTCGGCGAGTACGTGGTAATCGGTCGCAACGCGCTGCGCTTCGCGGAAGTTCACGAGGCTGTACGTGGTGGGTCCCACGAGCTCGGGCTTGCGCCGCGCATTGTACTGCGTGTATCTCGTTAGAAACTCGCCGATCTCCCCAGCGTGAGCAGCACCGAACTGCTCGCTCGCCCAGGCCCGCGGATAATCGGCGAGACGCGCGAGGCTGAAAGCGTCGGGATTCCACGCGAGATCGAGGAAGAACTCCGTCGGGTACTCCATCGGCTTCAAGTCCCCGACGTTCACGATCCAGAGCCGGTCGGCGCCATATGCATGCGCGAGCTCCATCTGTTCCCAGACGCGCTCGATCTGGTTCGTGTTCAGCCATTTGGAGCTGCGCGGGCCGCCCACGTAGTCGAAGTGATAGTAGATGCCGTAGCCGCCCGGGCGATGGCGTTCGGGAGGCGGCAGGCGCCGCAGATTCCCCCAGTTGTCGTCGCTGAAAAGAAGCGTGACGTCATCCGGCACTTTCATGCCCTGGTCGTAGTAGTCCTGCACTTCCTTGTATAACGCCCAGACCTGGGGCGTCTCGGAGGCCGGCTTGCCCGTCACTTGCTCGATGATCCTGCGCTGATCCGCGACGATGCGCTCGAGCAGCGGGATCGCCGTCCCATGCGTCATCGGCTTGTCACCGTCGCCGCGCATACCGATCGTGACCACGTTTTCGAAGTGATCCGTGCGCTCGATACCCTCGCGCCAGAACTGGCGCAGCCGCGCGGCGTTGCCGGTGTAGTCCCACGGTCCTTTGCCGTGCCGGTGCCAGTCCTCCTGAGCGCGCATCATCGGCTCGTGATGCGAGGTGCCGAGCACCACACCCATCTCATCGGCGAGCGCCGGGCTTCGCGGGTCGTCCTCGTAGATCGACTTGCTCCACATCGCCGGCCAGAGAAAATTTCCCTTCAGGCGCAGGATGAGCTCGAA
>DASXNC010000390.1:0-4008 GCA_036495325.1 Steroidobacteraceae bacterium | reverse complement strand
GCCGGCAAGATGAAGCTGCTCGAGCAGCCCCTCGCGCAGCGCCGCGAGATAAATTCCCCGCGAGGCCGGCACGACCTGCAGCCGCACGCGCGGATGCACCGTGCGGCCGGCGAGGGCGCGTGCGAGGGCCCGGATATCGCTCAAACGCCCACCCGTGCTGCCGCCCGCCTCGGCGACGTCGATCGCAAGACCCGCGACCGTCTCGACGGGCTTGACGTTACCGACCGTCGGCGGGCAGGCGATCTGCGGCTCGATCCGGCTCACATCGACATCGATCACGTCCTCGTAGCGCGTTCCCGGATCGTTGCAATGGAGCTCGAAGCGGTCGTGACCGAGAAGGGTCTGCGCGAACTCTGCGGTCTTACGGTCGGGATTGATGAAGCCGCACTTCCCGCCCACATCGATCGCCTGCAGTGGGAAGAGCCCGCGGTCGCTCATCTCGAGCCGCTCGATGTAGGCCCCCGCGTACTCGATCGCTTTGTAGATCGCGCCGTCCTCGCCGACCCGGCCGACGAGGTATTGTGAGACATCGCGCGGGGTCACGTGGGGGGCGGTCTCGCCGTGCAGGTCGACGCGGATCGCCTCGGGCACCCGGAACCAACCGCATCCGTGCGCAAAGCCGAGCGCGGCCATCGAATCGTTGCCGATTCCGGTCGCGAACGCGCCGAGCGCCCCATAGATCGGCGTGTGCGAATCGCAGCCGACGATGACCATTCCCGGTGCGGCGAGCCCGGCCTCGAGGATCACGTGATGGATGCTTCCACAGCCGCTCTCGAAGAGGTGGCGGATGTGATGCCGCGCCGCGAACTTGCGCACGGCGTTGAGCGCTTCGGCGGCCTCCCGCGTGGCCGGCGCAAAATTGTGGTCGAATGCGAACACGATCTTCTCCGGGTCTGCGATCGTTGCACCCGGCATCTCGCCCTCGAACACCTTGATCACGAAGTTCGCGCTCAGGTCGTGCATGACCATGAGATCGACCGGGCAGGTGATCACCTCGCCCGGCGCGACGGCCTTGCGGCCGCTCTTGCTCGCGAGAATCTTCTCGATGACGTTCATAGGGGCTGAATACCCTCGGGGCTCCTCAGGCAGGTGTCTCCGTAATAGAGTCGCGCGCCGCGGGAGCGCAGCTCGACGCGTAAGGAGACGATCGTCCGCTCGGCGGGGGCGGGCTCGGCGAGCGCCTCCCAGGGATAGGAACCCGAGAGACACTCTTCCCACAGCGTCGATCCCGGCGCGGGCGGCAGCGGACTCGTGAGGCCCGCCACATTGCGTGCGACCTTCACCCAGTGCCCACTCCACTCGAGCGCGACGGTCGCACTCGAGAGCTCGCCGATGCGAGCGCCGCGCGCGGGCACCGGAGGCGTCGTGCCGTCCGAAACGAGCACGACGAGATCTTCTGCGCCCGCCCGTCGCAGAGCCAGCTCGAGCCGTCCGGCGAGCGCATGATCGGTCGCGCCAATCGCGCCCGCACCGAGCGTTTCCGCGAGGCTCCGTCGAGCGAGCTCCGCGGCGTGTCGATGCATGGCGATCTCGCTTTCGGTCGGCGCGGGTCGCACGGCGCTCCGCGGCACGTCGACGATCGCGAGGCCGCCGGCGGCAAGCGGCGCGTGCAGCTCGTGAGGAAGCCCTGCGAAATCGACGATGCCGACGCGCGTCCAGCCACGCTCGGCGGCCAGCTTGGTGAGCTGCGCCGGCAAGTTCGGGCTCGCCAGGACCTCCTCATGCAGCGTCACCGACTTGATCCAGGGATACACACGAGGCGACAGCGAGCAGAGCAGAATCGGCTTGCCGCCACGCGGCACGACGATGAGCGCCCGGTTCCAATAGGGCATGTAGTTCGAGACGTAGCGCGCATCGTTCGAGCGCCACACATCCGAATAGACGATGAGGGCCGGGACATCATGCGCGTCGCAAACGCGCTCGAGAGAAGCGAGCCGAGACTCGAGCGCGGCGCGCGACAGGCGAGCGTGGTCCCACGCGATGAGTCCTCGTTTCATGCTGCGAACAGCTTGCGCTCGGTGCGGTTGAGCGACACGCAGCCGCTGTCGGTAACGAGGAGGGTATCGCCGAAAACCATGTAGCCGGAGAGCGGGAGATAGGTGTTCGGGTGGGCGATGAGAACCATATCCTTTTTGCAGAGGTAGTGAACGTTCTCGAGCACGTGCGGGAGCTCGTCGGGATAGAGACCGAGGTTGTGGCCGCGCACGCGCGTGTATTTGGATCCGGTGTACTCGCCGTAGCCGTTCTTGCGGAAAACGTCGTTCTGCACCCGCGCGACGTCTGCGATGTCGACGCCCGGGCGCAATAGATCCTGTGCCGCCTGCTGCGCCTCGGAGAAGATGCGATAGGCCTCGAGTTGCTTGTCGCTCGGCTCGCCGATCACCAGCGTGCGGCAGATCTGCGCATAGTAGCCGTTGATCTGCGGAGTGAGCTCCGTCGTCACCGAATCGCCGCGCGCGAGCGCGCGGTCGGTCGGCGGCTTCATGCCGGTCACTTCGGTGCCCCCCGAGGCGATGAGCATGAAGTTGTCCTCCGCACCCTCGGATTTGATGAACGCCTCGACCTCGGCGACGAGCTCGAACTCCTTGAGCCCCGGCTCACAGACCCGTGCGAACCGCGCGTAGCCCCGATCGGCGAGCGCCGCAGCCTCGCGGAGCCAGTCGATCTCCTGGGGCGTCTTGACCCGCCGGATTTCCTCGATCTCGAGCGTCGCGGAGACCGGCGGCACATCGAGCCGCTCCTTCAGCGCGGCGACGAAGCGCGCCTCCATTTGCTCGAGTCCGTTGACGGCGCTGACCGCCGCCCTCGCCCCCGCGAGCGCCTCGCGAAAGCCGTCCGCGAGCTGCCGGACGAGGATCACCTTGCCTCCCGAGGCTGAGCGAACGGGCTCGACATCCCACGGATCAGTGACGATCGTCGTGATCTCTCCGCCTCGCGAGAGCACGGTGAGCGCGTGAGGTCCGGAGTAGCTCAGATTGATGAGGCAACGAAAGTGTTCTCTGCGCCAGCCGTCTCCGTAGAACAGGAGCAGATCCCAGCCTCGCTCCCGCATGAGCGTCATGAACTGCTGGTATCGCTCCCGATTGAGCATCGCTTCTGCCCTCAGTGCTACGGGGGTACGGACTCGAGGAACCACTCCGTCGGGAGCTCCCGGCCCAGGCCGAGGGTCCGCGCGCGCTTCACGAGCGCGGACCCGACCGCCGCGAATTGGATACCCGAGCCGGTGTTGTTGTTGAAGAGCGTCACCTGCTCCGGCGAGGTGCGTCCGGCGACCCCGCCCGCGACGAGCTCCTGGATCTCGTGGATCGCGTCCCACGCGAGGAGACCCTTCTCCGCCGCCTCCCAGATGTCCGGCGAGCGGTCCTGGCGTGCTACGTCCTTCGCATGAACGACGTAGAGATCCGCGCGCCGGATCGTCTCGTCGTCGATTTCCCGCCGCTTGTTGCTCGCATCCGAGCCGCCGATCGAAGCCACGTAGACGCCCCGCTCGAGCCAGTGCCCATCAAATACCGGATCCCAGGCAGCCGTCGCGGCCTGAATGAAATCACTGCCGTCGACCACGGCGCGCGCCGAGTCGACGGCCTCGATCGTGTGGCCGAGCTTCTCGCTCATCGTGCGGCAGAACGCACGACAGTGCTCCGCGTTCGGACTGAAGACCTTCACGCGCTCGAAGCGATACAGGCTCGAGAGCGACTCGAGGTGTGCACCGGCCTGCCAACCGCTGCCGAAGAGGCCGAGGACTCTGGGCTCGGACGGTGCGAGATACTTGGCGCCGACGGCGCTCATCGCAGCAACGCGCATCTTCTGGATCACCCCGTCCGGCATGATGGCGATCGGCTCGATCCGCTCGAGATCAAAGAGGAGCACGAGCCCGCACCAGCGCCCGCCGGTGGCTACCGGCAAGATACGCCGCCGTTTGCGCCCCGCGGTGTACGAGAACCCCGCCATGTCGGAGGTGATCCTGAGTGCCCAGACTCCGCTTGCGACGCCGCCGCCTTCCTGGGATTT
>DASXNC010000389.1:0-1831 GCA_036495325.1 Steroidobacteraceae bacterium | reverse complement strand
CTCCTGCAGTCCTCGCAGGATCGCGATCGTGTCCTCCACGGAGGGCTCATCGACGAGCACGCGCTGGAAGCGGCGCTCGAGCGCGGCGTCTTTCTCGATGTACTTGCGGTACTCATCGAGGGTCGTCGCGCCGATGCAATGCAGCTCGCCCCGCGCCAGTGCGGGCTTCAGCATGTTGGACGCGTCCACCGCACCTTCTGCCGCTCCCGCTCCCACGATGGTGTGCAGCTCATCGATGAACAGGATGACGCGGCCTTCCTGCTTGCCCAGCTCATTGAGCACGCCCTTCAAGCGCTCCTCGAATTCGCCGCGGAATTTTGCGCCCGCAATCAGCGAGCCCATGTCGAGCGCCAGGATGCGCTTGTTGCGGAGCCCCTCCGGAACCTCCCCGTTCACGATGCGCTGCGCGAGGCCTTCGACGATCGCGGTCTTGCCGACGCCCGGCTCTCCGATCAGCACCGGATTGTTCTTCGTGCGTCGCTGCAGGACCTGGATGGTGCGGCGGATCTCGTCGTCGCGGCCGATGACTGGATCGAGCTTGCCGGAGGAGGCGCGCTCGGTGACATCGATGGTGTACTTCTCGAGCGCGCCGCGCTGTTCCTCGGCGTTCGGGTCGTTCACCTTTTCGCCCCCGCGGACCTCGTCGATCGCTTTCTCGACGGCTCCGCGCGCGAGTCCCGCATCCTTCAGCAGCCGGGCGAGATTCGCCTTGTCGTCGAAGGCGGCGAGCACGTAGAGCTCGCTCGAGATGTACTGGTCTCCACGCTGCTGCGCGAGCTTGTCCGCGATGTTGAGCAGTTTCGCGAGCTCGTTCGAGACATGCACTTCGCCCGGGGTGCCCTGGACCGTAGGCAGCCGATCGAGGACCGCCATGAGCTCCGAGCGCAGCTTGTTGAGGTTCGCGCCCGCCTTCATGAGCAGCGGCCTCACGGTGCCGCCCTGCTGGTCGATGAGCGCGAGCATCACGTGCGCGGGCTCCATGAACTGGTTGTCCCGCCCGACCGCGAGCGACTGCGCATCGGCGAGCGCCATCTGAAACTTGCTCGTCAACTTGTCTTGCCGCATGGGAAGCCTCGGCTGAGCTGAGTGCTGGGTATTCGCCCTGAGATGTCCGCCCTGTTGTGGGGACACAACGCAGGGGTTCAAGAGGGATTCGGGCACCGTTCGGGCACTATTCGGGCACTATGTGATCCAGATGAGCGCGGCCGTGCGCCCGCACTGCCCATCGCGCCGGTACGAGAAGAACCGCGAGGGATCGGTGTAGGTGCACCAGTCGCCACCGTACACCGCCTGCACGCCCGCCGCGGCAAGTCGTCGCCGAGCGAGCGCATAGAGATCGCATTGCCAGCGGCCGAAGGGATTGCGAGCGAAGGCACCGGTCGCTCCCTCGTCGCCCTCCAGGAACGCCGCTCGCACCTCCCCGCCGACCTCGAAATGCTCGGGACCGATCGCCGGCCCCATCCAGGCGATGAGGCGGTGCGCCGCTATATGGTAGGGCTCCGCGGCGAGCGCTGCGATGGTTCCCTCCAGAACACCGGCCGCAAGCCCGCGCCAGCCGGCGTGCGCCGCACCAACTGCGGCACCGTCGCGCGCGGCGAAGAGCACCGGCATGCAGTCGGCCACCTGGATCGCGCAGGCCACGCCAGGGAGCCGAGTGGTCGCGGCATCCGCATGCGGCGGCTCCGCCGAGCGCGACGGCTCCTCGCGAGGCGGCGATTCGCTCGCGACTCGATCGAGCGCCACGACGACAGTCCCATGCTCTTGCCTGAGCCACACGGGATCGGCCGATAACCTCAGCGCCTCCCGGACACGCCGCCGATTCTCCGTCACG
>DASXNC010000388.1:0-7572 GCA_036495325.1 Steroidobacteraceae bacterium | reverse complement strand
CGCCTCGCGGCAGTTTGAGAGCCGGAGGTCCGGGCCCATGCCGGAGCTGCGCTGGACGCTTCTGATCATCGGCATCGTGTTCCTCGCCGGCCTCGCCTGGTGGGAGCTGCGGCGCTCGCGTCGGGGCCTCGCAGGCCCGGGCGACCGCCCGGGCGAGCCCCTTGCGGGCCGCGAGCTCTCGCGCCCCTCTGCCGAGCGGCCGCAAGCGGCCGACGGCATCAAACACGAGCCGACGATCACCTTCCCGGACATGCCTGCGCGCGAGCAGATGCACGAGCTTCCGGTCGTCGAGGTGCTCGACGATGACTCCCTTATCGGACTGCGCGTCGACGGCGCCAGCGAGGTAGCAGCCGGCGAGCCCCCGAGCGCGGAGGCGGTCGAGCCGATCGTGCCGACACCTCCGGAGCCCCTCGCGCAGGACGAGCCCATACCCGTGCTCGGGGTCTCCGCGGTCCCACAGCCGCTCGATCCGATCGTGGATTGGCCCGATGAGTCGGTGCGACGAATCGTTGCGCTGCGGCTCGTCGCCCCCGGTGAGCGCTTCGCGGGACATGCGGTGCGCCAGGCGCTCTCGGCCGAGGGCTTCGTGCTCGGGAAGCTATCCATCTTTCATCGCGCAGGGCCTGACGGGCGCGCCGTGGTGAGCGCGGCAAGTCTCACGAAACCCGGCACCTTCGAGGCGGATGCGATCGACATGCAGCGCTTCGGCGGACTCAATCTCTTCGCAGTGCTGCCCGGGCCGCTGCCGCCCGTCAAGGCATTCGAGGAGCTGCTCTGCGCCGCCCGCAATTTGAGCGAGCGGCTGCAGGGCGCGCTGCAGGACGACCGCGGCGAGCCGCTGACGCCCATGCGCGCCGCGATGATCCGCGAGGCGCTGGCCGTCGAGGCCGAGGCGAGTGACTGAGGAGACGGCGGCGCCGCGGATCGCCGAGCTGCGTCGCGAGATCGCTCAGCACAATCGCCTTTATTACGAGCTCGATCGTCCGAGCATCTCGGACGCGGAATACGATGCGCTGCTCGCGGAGCTTCGCGCGCTCGAGCGCGAACATCCCGAGCTCGTGACGGCAGACTCCCCGACCCAGCGGGTCGGCGCGCAGCCTTCCGGCAAGTTCGCCAAGGTCCGGCACGCGGTCCCGATGCTGTCGCTCGCGAATGCGCTCGCGCCTGAGGAAGTCGTCGGGTTCGTCGACCGCATCCGCCGCTTCCTGAAGCTCGGGCCGGACGAGCCGATCGATTTCACGGCCGAACCGAAGATCTACGGTCTGTCGCTCGCGCTGCGCTACGAGCGCGGCGTGCTCGTGCGCGGCGCGACGCGCGGCGATGGTGTGGAGGGGGAGGACGTGACCGCGAATGTCCGCCGCGTGGAGGACGTGCGGGAGCGGCTCGCAGGCACGGGCGTGCCGGCGGTGTGCGAGCTGCGCGGCGAGGCCTACATGAGGCGATCGGCGTTCCTCGCACTCAACGAGCAACAGGCGAAGGCTGGACGGACCGTCTTCGCCAATCCTCGCAACTCCGCGGCCGGATCGCTCCGGCAGCTCGATCCCGAGGTGACCGCCTCGCGCCCGCTCAAATTCTTCGCGTACGGCTGGGGCGAGATGAGCGCGATGCCGGCCGACACCCAATGGGGCATGCTCGCATGGCTCGCGGCGCGCGGCCTGCCGACGAATCCCCTCGCGCGGCTCTGCCGCTCGCTCGAGGAGCTGCTCACCTTCCATCGGGAGATGGAGCTCGAGCGCGCCGCGCTCGACTACGACATCGATGGCGTCGTCTACAAAGTCAATCGACTCGACTGGCAGGAGCGGCTCGGCTACGTGGGGCGCGATCCGCGCTGGGCGGTCGCCCACAAATTCGCCGCTCAGAAGGCGCCGACCGTCGTGAACGCGATCGAGATCCAGGTCGGCCGGACGGGAGCGCTTACGCCCGTCGCCAAACTCGCCCCGGTCAACGTCGGCGGCGTCGTTGTCTCGAACGCCTCGCTGCACAACGAGGACTACGTGCGCTCGCTCGATGTGCGGCTCGGCGACACGGTGATCATTCAGCGGGCGGGCGATGTGATCCCGCAGGTGCTCGGCGTCATCCTCGAGCGGCGCCCCGAGGGCGCACGACCCTACGAGTTTCCGCGCACCTGCCCGTGCCCGCTCGCAACATCCGTAGTGCGCGAGCGCACCGCCGCGGGCGAGGAGGGCGCCGTCGCGCGCTGCTCCGGCGAGCTCGCCTGTCCTCACCAGCGCATCGAGCACCTGCGGCACTTCGTCTCGCGCCGCGCGTTCGACATCGAAGGCCTCGGGGAGAAGCAAATCACGCTGTTCTTCGAGCAGGGCTGGGTGAAGGAGCCCGCCGAGGTCTTCACGCTCGGGAAGCGCAATGCCTCGATCCGGATCGAGGAGCAGAAGGGGTTCGGTGAGGTCTCGGTGCGCAAGCTCTTCGAGGCGATCGAGACGCGCCGCACGATCTCGCTCGAGCGCTTCATCTACGCGCTCGGCATCCGCCACGTCGGTGAGACGACGGCGCGCGCTCTCGCACGCGGCTATGGAACCTTCGCCGCGTTCCGCGAGGCGTGCCGGCGCCTCGCGGAGGGCAGCCCCGACGAGCGCAGCGAGGCGCGGGGCGAGCTCGATGCGATGGATCAGATCGGCGATTCGGTGATCGAGAGCCTCGCGGCGTATTTCGCCGAGCCGCACAACGCCGGCATGGTCGACCGCCTCGCCGGGCAGGTGCGGATACTCGAAGCGGAGCGCCCGCTTGCTTCCTCGCCCGTCGCGGGCAAGACGATCGTCTTCACGGGTCGGCTCGAGCGCATGACGCGCGAGGAAGCGAAGGCGCTCGCCGAGCGGCTCGGCGCGACGGTGAGCGGCAGCGTGTCGAAGAAGACCGACCTGGTGGTCGCCGGGCCCGAGGCAGGCTCGAAGCTCAAGAAAGCCGCGGCGCTCGGCGTCGCGGTTCTCGATGAGGCAGCCTTCCTCGAGCTCGTCAACCCTTCACGTGCTCGATCTTAGCCTTCTGGATGAGCGTGTCTTCGTAGGTCTTGAACTTGTTCTGCTTCACGATCTGCACGAGCCGCTGGCGGACACTGTCGAAGGACGGCACGGAGAGGTCCCGCGTGCCCTCGAGCTTGATGATGTGCCAGCCGAATTGGGTATGGACCGGCTCGCGCGTGTATTCGCCCGGCTTGAGCTGAACGACCGCATCGCCGAAAGGCTTGACCATGGTGCTGGGTGTGAACCAGCCGAGATCGCCTCCATTGTCCTTGGAGGAGTCGATGGAGTCGCTCTTGGCGAGGTCCGCGAAATTGGCACCCTTCGCGAGCTTCGCGATGAGGCTCTTGGCATCGTCCTCGTTGCGAACGAGGATGTGCCGCGCGTGGTACTCCGTGTGCGGGAGCTTTGCGACCTGTGCGTCGTATTCGGCACGCAGCTCCTGGTCGGTCGGCTCACGGTCTTTGAAATAGCGGTCCGCCATCACGGACTGCAGCACGTTGAGGCGCGAGATATCGAGCAGGTGCTGCGTGTCCGCCTCGCTCACCACGCCGTCCTTCTCAGCCTGCTGGGCGACGACCTGCGCGCGGATCAGATTGTCGAGCGCGCGGTCGCGCTGATCGGCCGTGAGATCGCTCGGATTCTTTCCGCCCGTTATGCCCTTCACATAGAAGTCGAAGAAGTCGCGGCGGATCGGCACCCCATTCACCGTGGCGAGCGGCGCCGAGTTGTCGGTGGAGCCCTGTGCGGCGCTCTGGGGGTGGCAGCCGCTGAGGCCCATCGCCGCCGTCGCAAGCAGGAGTACGGCGGCGACGACGCTCGCAGGCGCCCACCGCGGAGTGGTGGTTTTCATCTTAATATAACCTTCAATAATCAATACATTACAGTTGAATGATCATGTATTTTCTTCTGGAGTCCGGGCCTCGATCGCAAGCGCATGAATGCCCGCTGCCTGCAAGGTGAGCTGCTGTGCGATGCAGTCGTAGACGAGGCGGTGTCGCGCGATGCGCGAGAGTCCCCGAAAGCGCTCCGAGACGATACGAACGCGAAAATGTCCCCCTTCGCGTGCACCCGCATGCCCCGCGTGGCGCGCGCTCTCATCCTCGACCGCGAGCCCGACGGGCGCAAGCTGCCGCGCGAGCGCGGCGCGGATGTGCTCGGCGGTCGAGGGATGCGTCGGCGGCGCGGACATCGTCGCTCACTCCTGCGCGATCCGCTCGCTCGTGCTCGTTCCGGCCTGCGCCGGTTCCGCGAGGCGGGCGAGCCAAAGCACTTGTGCGAAGATGAACAGGGCCGTCGCGAGTGTCAGGCCGAAGACTTTGAAGTTCACCCAGGTGCGCTCGCTTGCGTGATACGCGACCTCGATGTTGACGACGCCCAGGACGGCATAGAACGCGACCCAAAGCGCATTCAAACGCCGCCAGAGCCGCTCGGGAAGCGTGCCCGAGGGATCGATCGCCGGCCCGAGGAGCCGTGCGACGAGCGGGCGCTTGCCGATCCAGAAGCTCGCGAGGAATGCGGCCGCGGCGAGCCAGAAGAACACGGTGGGCTTCCACTCGATGTAGCGCCGGTTGTGCAGGAGCAGCGTCGCGGTTCCAAAGACGAACACGAGCGCCGCCGAGAGGCTGTGTCGCAGCGGCACGCGCCTTGAACGCGCGACATCGATGAGGAGCACGAAGGCGACGGCGGCCATGAGCGCGGCCGTGGCGGCGTAAATGCCGCGCAGGTAGTACGCGATCACGAAGACCGCGAGCGTCGCAAGCTCGAGAGCGTTCTGCATGGAGGAGAATGAGGAGGGCGTGCCGCCCGTCGACAAGGGCCGCGTATCATATCCCAACCCCATCCCGGAAGCCTCGACAGGCATCCCGATTTGAGCCAGCTGTTCACGCTTCACCCGGCGAATCCCGAGCCGAGACTGATTCGCCGCGCCGCCGCGATCGTGCGCGAAGGAGGCGTCATCGCCTATCCGACCGACTCCTGCTACGCACTCGGCTGCCACATCGGCGATAAGGGTGCGCTCGAGCGCGTGCGGCGGATACGCGAGGCGGACCGCCATCATAATTTCACCCTGGTGTGCCGCAGCGTCGGGGAGGCCGCCCGGTATGCGAGGATCGACACGCCGCAATTCCGCCTGCTCAAGTCCTGCACTCCCGGCCCCTACACCTTTCTACTTCCCGCCACGCGGGAGACGCCGCGCCGCGTTCAGCACGAGCGCCGCCACACGATCGGCATTCGCGTGCCCGACCACCCGGTGCCGCTCGCGCTGCTCGCGGAGCTCGGCGAGCCGCTCATGAGCTCGACGCTCATCCTGCCGGGCGATCCTTTGCCCCTGAGCGAAGCCGAGGACATCCGCGCTCGTCTCGAGCATGCGATCGATGCGGTGCTCGACGGCGGCAGCTGCGGGATCGAGCCGACGACCGTGGTAGACCTCGCCGTCTCCCCGCCGGCCGTCATCCGCCGCGGCAAAGGTGGGCTCGCGGTTTTCGGCCTATAATCCGTCCATAATCCGCCAACGATTAAATGAGCGTTAATCCACAGACGCGGCGCGTGCTCTCGGGGATGCGTCCGACCGGTCCATTGCACCTCGGGAACTACCACGGCGCGCTCCACAACTGGGTCGAGCTTCAGTACCAGTACGAGTGCTTCTTCTTCATCGCCGACTGGCACATGCTCACCACGGGCTACGAGGACACCGCGCCCCTGCAGGAGCACATTCGCGCAGTGCTCATCGACTGGCTCGCCGCCGGCCTCAATCCGGGTGTCGCGACGCTCTTCATTCAGTCGCACGTGCCGGAGCACGCCGAGCTTCACCTGCTGCTCTCGATGGTGACGCCGCTCGGCTGGCTCGAGCGGGTGCCGACGTACAAGGAGCAGCAGGCGCAGCTGCGCGAACAGGATCTCGCGACCTACGGCTTCCTCGGCTACCCGCTGCTGCAAAGCGCGGACATCCTGCTCTACCGCGCCGACTTCGTTCCGGTCGGCGAGGATCAAGTGGCCCATGTCGAGATCACGCGCGAGATCGCGCGCCGCTTCAATCACCTTTTCGGTCGCGAGCCGCAGTTCGAGGAGAAGGCTGAGCGGGCCGTGAGGAGCCTCGGGGGACGAAACAGCACCCTGTATCGGCAGCTGCGCCGGCGCTACCAGGAAAACGGCGATGCGGAAGCGCTCGAGCGGGCGAGGGCGCTCGTGCACGCGAACAACCGGATCACGGTCGCCGATCGCGAGCGTCTCCTCGGATTTCTCGAGGGCTCGGGCGTCAGTATCCTGCCAGAGCCGCAGGTGCTGCTCACGGCCACACCGCGCGTGCCCGGCCTCGATGGACGCAAGATGTCGAAGTCCTACGGGAACGCGATCGGCATGCGCGAGGACCCGGACGCCGTCGCACAGAAGCTCAAGACGATGCAGACCGATCCGGCGCGCGTGCGGCGCACCGACCCGGGCGATCCCGACAAGTGCCCGGTGTGGGAGTTGCACAAGATCTATTCCGACGAGCCGACGCGGACGTGGGTGAGCGAGGGCTGCCGCAGCGCGGGGATCGGCTGCCTCGATTGCAAGCGGCCAGTCATAGACAAGATCGTGGAAGAGGTGCGAGGCTTTCGCCGGCGAGCGCAGGAGTTCGAGGACAACCCGGACCTCGTGCGCAGCATCGCCGTCGAGGGCGCGGAGAAGGCGCGCGACGCCGCCCGGCAGACTCTCGAGGAGGTGCGGCGCGCGATGCACCTCAGGGGCGCTTGATACACATCGGGGCGGCAGCATGACGGAGAAACCAGAGCTCAAACTCATCGTATCCGGGAGCGGAACGGCGCCTCCCGCTGCGGCTCAGATGCCCGAGCCGGCGCCCGAGCAGGTGGAGATGCCGTTTGCGGTGGTGAACGGCGAGCCGGTCACCGTGCTGCCGCGCGATCTGTACATTCCCCCCCAGGCACTCGAGATCTTCCTCGAAGCCTTCGAGGGACCGCTCGATCTGCTGCTCTACATGATCCGGCGCCAGAACCTCGACGTGCTCGATATTCCGATCGCGGACATCACCCGACAGTACATGCAGTACATCGAGCTCATGCAGGACCTGCAGCTCGAGCTCGCGGGCGAGTACATGGTGATGGCCGCCACCCTCGCGGAGATCAAGTCGCGCATGCTGCTGCCCCGCGCGCACGCCGATGCGGACAACACCGAGGATGACCCGCGCGCCGAGCTCGTGCGGCGTCTGCAGGAGTACGAGCGCTACAAGCAGGCGGCGGAGAGCCTCGATTCGCTCCCGCGCCTCGAGCGCGACGTGTGGACGGCGAGCGCCGAGTTGAGAGACCGCAAGGTCGTGCGGCTGCTGCCACAGATCACGCTCCAGGAGATGCTGGGGGCGTTCAAGGAAGTGGTCGTGCGCGCGGAGCTGTTCGCGCATCATCGCGTCGAGCGCGAGCGGCTCTCGGTTCGCGCACGGATGACCGATATCCTCTCCGCGCTCGAGCAGGCGAGCTTCGTCGAGTTCGTTCGCCTGTTCCGCCCCGAGGAAGGCCGGATGGGCGTGACGGTCACGTTCGTCGCAATCCTCGAGCTCGTGCGCGAGGGTCTGATCGACATCGTGCAGCCCGAGCCCTTCGCA
>DASXNC010000387.1:0-1902 GCA_036495325.1 Steroidobacteraceae bacterium | reverse complement strand
GCACCAACACGGTAAGCGGGGCGAGCCGTCGCATGGGAGTGTGCCTCGTCAGTTGTGTAAGCATCTCAAATACCGTTGGGCGCTTCGGATCAGTTGAACTGCCCGTCGCGGTCGGATCGCCCGCCGGCCGGTGCAGCCGACCCGCTCGAGCCTGTCTCCTCGGCGACCAGCCGGAAAGCCGTGTCGAGCTTCTCGTTCGCGATGCGCAGCGCCTGGAGCACCTGCCCGCGCGTCTCCTCAGCGCGCACCGCTTGCACGTGCTCGCGATAGGCGAGCCCCCCGGCCGCAACGAGCGCTAGCAGGGCGGTCGCCGAAGAAAGTGCCCAGGGCGGCGGCCGTTGCAGAAGTCGCCCGACATACTCCGCCAGCGGCGCGAGCCAGTGCGCGTGCGGCTCGAGACGGCGCGCACCGGTTGCCGGGTCGTGCGATGCGTCGAGGTCGCGCATCACCCGCTCCTCGAAGCCGGCGCGCGGCTCGATTGGACGAAGCGCCTGTCGGAGCGCCCGCTCGAGATCGACTTGCTTGGGGTCGGTCATGGGGAGTTCGGCTCCTGGTAGAGCGCGCGCAGTCGCTCGAGCGAACGCTTCAAGTGGCTCTTGACCGTGTTGAGCGGCAGCCCGAGCTCGCGCGCGATGTCGGAGGGGTCGAGATCCTCCTGGAATCGAAGCAGCAACACGAGTCGCGGCACCGGTGCGAGCGCGCCGAGCAGGACCGCAAGACGGCGAGCGAGGAGCGGGTCGCCGAGTCCGGCCGGCCCCTCGTGCCACTCCCCCTCCTCTCGCAACCCGAGCGCCTTGACCGCCGAGGCGTCATCGAAGGGCTCCGTCGCAGGCGAACGGCGGCGACGCCGCAGCGAATCGACGACGCGATGGAAAGTCGTGCGGCGCAGCCACGAAGCGAGGTGCGCGCTCGATTCGATGTGTTCGAGATTGCGGTATAGCTGCACGAAGACATCCTGGGCCAGCTCTTCGGCTTCGGCGGCGGCGCCAAGTGCCCGCAGCGCGAGGCTGTACACGGTGCGCTCGTGCGCGCGGACCAGCGCCGCAAACGCGCGACGGTCTCCGGCCCGAGCCGCCGGAACGAGCCCGTCATCGAGCGGGTCGGCGGCGGGGCACGCGAGGGGGTAGTCGGCCGGCATCAATGCCATACCCCACAATACGCTCGGTACCGCCGATGCGGGTGCAGCGTCCCTGAGGCAGGGTCCCTATAGGCGCACGTCGCGCCGCTCCGGGCCCAAGAGCGCAAGCACGACCAACGTGGGGATAGTCACGGCGCAGACGAGCATCAGGGCGAACGCATAGTCGGGGTGAGCCGACCCGCCGCGCCAGACGGCAAGATAGGCCTGAAGGGGCGCGTTCGCGGCGGCAAAGAGATTACCGAGCTGATAGACGACGCCCGGGAAGGTCGCCCGAGCCCCCTCCGGCGAGAGCTCGTTGAGGTGCACAGGCACTACGCCCCATGCGCCCTGCACCATGAACTGCATGACGAAAGCTGCGACGGCTATCGCTGGAGCACTCGTGGAATAGGCCCAGAACGGCAGCGCCGGAAGCGCGAGAAGTGTCGCGAGCACAATAGCCCGGCGGCGTCCGATACGGCCCGAGAGCCTCCCAAAGGCGATGCCGCCACAGATGGCGCCGATGTTGTAGAGGATCGCGATGCGCGAGATGGCGCCCGTCGAAAGTCCGCGCTGGACTCCGAGGAAGGTCGGATACAGGTCCTGCGTGCCGTGGCTGAAGAAATTGAAGGCAGTCATGAGCACGATCGCGTAGAGCGCGAGGCCCCAGTGCCTCGCGAGGATCGACAGAATCCCGGGCGCGCCGCCGTCCGGCATCGCACGAGAGGGTTCCTGACCCGGCTGCGGGGGCCGTGCGGCCGCGCGCGCTTCGCGCGCCGCGAGCCAGG
>DASXNC010000386.1:0-5264 GCA_036495325.1 Steroidobacteraceae bacterium | reverse complement strand
TTGATGACGGTGGCGTCCTGCGCTTGGGCCATCTGGGCCAGCGACTGCGCGCAGGCAACCAGCAACGACGCGCCGAGCAGCGGCGCCAGATGCAGTCTTTTCACGGCTTGTCCCCCCCTGAACGAATCAGGAAGCGATTCTAGTACTCGGTCCCTCGTGGGGACGAAGCCGCGCGCGAGCATCCGCGCCGAGGACGACTCCCCTGGCCCCACGGGGGTAGACTCGGCCTTACGCGAGAGCCGCGCGGTTCGGAAGGGGAACCCCATGATCAAGCGCCATTCACTCCGATCACCGATCCCGTCGAGATCCTCCGCCAGCCGCGCGCACGCTCGGCGTCTCGCCATCACGCTGCTGCTCGGAGCCGCGCTGGCGTGGAGCTTGATCCCGGCGGCGGCTTTCGCCCAGGAGGCCGCGGGCGCCTCGGCTTGCGCCGCGCTCGCAACGAAGCACATCGCCGCAAAACTGAAAATCACCTCGGCGCACGATGTGCCCCGTTCCGCCGCAGGCGAGTCGGGACTTGCCGGTGGCTCAGCTCGCGACAGGGGGCCTGACGGGGCGCCGCTACCGCCCCTGCCGGCGCTTCCCGCCTACTGTGAAGTGAGCGCCGTCATCACACCGGTTCCCGGCTCGAGGATCGGGGTCGTCTATCGACTGCCCGAGCCCGAGCATTGGAACGGGAAGCTTCTCGGACTTGGCGGCGGAGGTTGGGCCGGCAATGTGACCCTGCGTGGTGCGGCGCCGGGGCTCGCGGAGGGCTACGCCACGGCTCAAACCGATGCGGGTCATGCGACGAGCTCGGTCTGGGATACGTCGTGGGCCGCCAATCGAGAGAGCGTCGTGGATTTCAGCTACCGCGCGATTCATTTGATGACTACGGCCGGCAAGGCGCTCGTCGACCGCTACTACGGTCACGCGCAGAGCCGCGCTTATTTTCAGGGCTGCTCGACGGGCGGCCGCCAGGCGCTGATGGAAGCGCAACGCTTTCCCGGCGACTACGACGGAATCGTGGCGGGCGCTCCGGTCTATACTCTGCTCACGCAAACGACGGGATTGCTCCGCAATCAGGCGTTCTCCGCGCCGGGCGCGCGATTGAGCGCCGCTCAGCTCGAGCATCTCAATAAAGCGGCACTTGCGGCCTGCGATGCCGCGGACGGCGCCGAAGACGGCATCGTCACCGATCCGCGGTCATGCAAATTTGATCCCCGCGTCCTCGAATGCCGCAGCGGCGATTCCTCTCCCGATTGCCTGAGCGCACCTCAAGTCGCTGCGGTTCGAGCGATATACGCCGGCGTCAAGACCTCCGATGGGCATGTCGCTTCTTATCCGCTTACCCGCGGAGGTGAGGCCGGATGGTCGCGTTTCCTCTCGGTCGAGAGCTCTCCCGTGTCGCGCGGTCCTGGCGCATCTGAAGCCTCGGGCGCCTCGCGCGCCTCGCGCGCCGCGCCGCCCGGCGCCAGCGCGAACGGCGGCGGTATGGGCGGCCTGCGACAGGCGCTTTTCGGGGATCCCAATTTCAATCTGGATACGTTCAACGCCGACAAAGATGTGCGCATCGTGAGGACGAGCGCATTCGCGAAACTTTACGAGGCGGACAAACCCGACATCGCTCCCTTCCTCGAGCGAGGCGGAAAGTTGATCCTCTGGCACGGGTTCTCTGATCCCGGTCCGAGTCCGCTCGGCACGATCGGCTATTACGAGCGCGTGCGACGTACGACCGGTGCGCAGGTGAAGACGGTCGACTCGAGCGTTCGCTTGTTTCTTTTGCCCGGCGTCTATCACTGCGGCAGCGGACCCGGCGCGGACCGCTTCGACTCGCTCAGCGCGATCGATCAGTGGGTCGCGCACGATCAGCCACCCGAGAATCTCGTGGCGACCCGCCGCGACGGCAAGCTCTCGCGCCCGGTCTGCGCATACCCGGAGCTTCCGTACTACAGCGGACACGGAAATCCCAATGACGCGAGCAGCTTTGCGTGCCGGACCAGCCCATCCGCCCATTGAGAATCTGACGCTCCGGGAGGCATCGTGCTGGTCGTGACGACCGAAAATGTGCCCGGCCATCGGGTACGCGAAGTGAAGGGCCAGGTCTTCGGCGTGGTGGTAAGAAGCCGCGGACTCGGTGGCAACATCATGGCCGGCCTGCGCTCGATCGTGGGCGGTGAGATCACCGAATACACCCAGCTGCTCGAGGAAGCCCGCCGCCACGCTGTGGACCGCATGATTCGCAACGCGACTCTCATGCAGGCGAACGGGGTCGTGATGATGCGGTTCGACTCCGCCGAGATCGGACAAACGATGAGCGAGATCGTCGCGTACGGAACGGCCGTGGTGCTCGAGCCGGCTGGCTGACGATGCTGCGAATCGCGGTCGCGATCGTGGCGCTGCTCGTTGCGTGCGCCGGCGTCGCCCTCCTCGTCCGCGGAGAGCTCATGTGGGGATGGCAGGCGCTCGCCGGCGGCTTGATCGTGCTCGTCGGCACGGTCTACGAGCGCTGGCGGTACCGACACCTCGCAGAGCGGCCGGATGGCTCATGGGAACCCACCGGCGAGCGGCGCTACGTCTCACAGCAGCAGCCGCGGCAGGACTAGCCGCCCGGCTTCGCCTATCTCGGAACCGCGACCCCGTAGACCTCGATCTGCGCGACATCGGCCCAGCCGCCCGGACCATGCCCGCTGCCCGGCATGAGGTCCGCGAACCCGATCTCATCGACCTTGGTGAGATCGAGCTTGTCGACCATGTTCCCGACCGTGACCACACGCTTGATGTCGAGCTTGATCCAGCGCAGGTCAGCGAACGAGAACTCGCTCACGAGCCAGTCGCGCGTCGTGCCGGTTGTGGCGCGATCGCCGACCCACCACGTGCCGTCGGCGAGCTTCACGATCGGGCGAATCTGATGGAGGCCCGACATCTTGGTGTTGAAGCTGATGCGCGCGAGACCGCTCAGATCGGCGAAATGGTTCTTGTCTCGAAAGCCGACGGCGCACGGCGAAGCGCACAGGCCCGTCCAGAGATGAATCGGAACGTTCTCGTCGCCGGCTGCGCCGGTGAGCAGGATCTCCCCCTGCGGGTCATACATATTGAGTTGGAGGTTGGGATCGCTGTTCGACTCAGCGGTCACGGGATGCTCCCCACCCGTAGCGGTCTGTTTCCAGTCTTCTTTGAAAAAGAGTCCCGGCCTCGGGACAGGCGGACGCTCCCTCGCCAAGAGATCCTGGGACCTGCGCGCAGGGCGCGCCCCCGGGCCCTCACGCGGCGCCTGTGCGGATGCCACGGCGGTGATCGCGCACAGAACGGTCAGTCCGAGGGTTGTTAGGCTCGCTCGCAGCACGTTACGTTGCATCGTGGGTCTCCCCTTTTCAATCAACCATTCGAGCGTTGAAAGCTCATTCAATGCGCCGCAGGCGCGGCAGGCACCGTATTCGCCGGCAGCGGAAAGTTTCCGTCGTAGGGCGGCCAGTTCGGCACCGGAAGCTCCGGTCCCGGATAGAACATCGCAGTCCATATATTGCGGATCTTGCCGCCGTCGATCCAGAACCACTCACTGAAGGCATTGCGCGGCACTGGAGATCCTGGCCGACGGATGAACACGCCGAGCCCGAGCACCACGCCGGCCTCTTCATCGACGAGCGGAATACGGCGGCCCCCAACGTTTGCGAGATTGAAATGCTCGAGGCCGGAGACGCAGTCGACGCTCCTGCCGCCGCGAGACACAGTGACCCGCGTGCCGTTCTCGAAACGGTTGCAGCCGGCATGTGCGAGCGTGACTTTGCCGTTGTGAGAGACGATCCCGTCGTAGTAGGTGTTCGCGATCGCGATCATCGTCGCACGGGGCAGGCGCTCGCCCGCCGGTATCGTCCGCTCAGGCGGCGGATTGGCGATGAGGCCCGGTGGATTCCACGCATTCGGCGGTTTCCCACCCGGCAGTCCCGGGTCCCCGTCGCGCGCGACGTACCACTCGGCCTCCGTCACTTCGCGCCGCTCGACGCGAAGACGAACCGTTACGATGACTGCCTTGCCGCTCTCCTGCAGGATGCCGTAGTACGCGACCTCCCCGCTCACCGGATCGGCGTAGCGCCGCTCGACCGGGCCGAGCGCAGTCGCGGTTCGCCAGATCCCCTCGCCGCTCGGAAAGTTGACCGCGTTCTGGGTCTCGCGATAGCTGCCCGCGAGAGGCCCGCGAGCGGGGTCGTGCTCGATCACCGAATGCAGATAGCGGTCCAGCACGGAAATCAGGCATGCGCGGTCGCACGTCGAAGCCGAATTCGCGGCAGCCGCCACCAGCGGAGCTGCGGCGAGCGCCACGAGTCCGAGTACCCTGAGCATCCGACATCTCCCCTCGAGCTCGAGCGATTCTGGAACCGGGCACGGTGGCGATGCAAGATGGCCCAAGTGGCCGAATTGGAAAAGATGCGCCTCTTGGCCGGGCGGAATGTCCGTGCCCACGCGCCGTCGGCGCATACATAGTCGTGAAGCCTCCCATCACCCTCGAGAACTGGCCTCAAGCGATCGGCCTCGAGCTCATCACCCAGACGCCTGCCAGGGGGGCGCTCGAGGCGAAGCTCGTGACCGTCGCCGATCTCGTGCGCCTGAAAGTGATCGCGCGCCTGCACGCGCGCGGGCTACCGCCGGAGATCGGCTGGTCCGACCTCCTCCAGGAGGCCTTCACGCGAGTGCTCGACGGATCGCGGCGGCTGCCCGAGGGAGTGCCGATGGTCGCATTCCTCGCGGGCGTCATGCGCAGCATCAAGGAGCAGTACTGGCGCCAGGCTCGCCGCGGCGCCCGGCATATGCCGAAACTGCTCGCGGAAATGGAGATCCACGACGCTCGAGAGGGAGAGCCTTCCGACCCCGCGCCGAGCCCGGAGCGAAAAGCAATTGCGATCCAGGCGCTGGAGCGCATCAACGAGCTCTTTGCGGATGACGCGCAGGCGCGACAGATCGTCGCGGGGCTCTACGAGGGTTGGACGCCCGAGGAGATCTGCGCCGCGCACGACATGTCGAAAACCGACTACGATTCGACGCGAAAGCGCATCCGGCGCGCGTTGGTTCGAGCCGGGTTGAGGTTACCCCAGCCATGACGACCGCACGACCCGAACTCGGTCTCGAGCGCGTTCTTGCCGCACTCGAGCACGACCTGCTCGATGCGACGGATCAGGAGATCCGCGAAGCCGCGAACGAGCTCGGCATGAATCCGACTCTCAAAGGGTCCGCAGCCCTGTTCGGCGTGACGTTCACGATCAAACCCAACGACCGTGCCGCGGCACTGC
>DASXNC010000385.1:0-2348 GCA_036495325.1 Steroidobacteraceae bacterium | reverse complement strand
GATGATGATGACCGGTATCCAGATCCAACGCTTCATGGAACCCCTCCGACGTCAACGAGCGGACGGCGGTCGGGGTGCTGTCACATCTGCGCGACGCGCCTGTCCGCGGCGAGTGTAGCCGTGTGCCCGGCCGAAATGAAGCGGTAGCCGGCGACCATGGCATTCAGCGCGCGCACCTGCTCGACGATCGACTCGCTCGCCGCCGCCGCCTGCTCGACGAGCGCTGCGTTGTGCTGCGTCATCGATTCCATCTGCATGACTGTGCGGCTCGCGTGCTCGATGCCGGCGGACTGATCGCGGCTTGCGGTCGCGATTTCCGCGACGAGGTCCGTGGCCTTGCGCACCGCGGCGACGATTTCGTTCAGCGAGCGGCCCGACTCCTCGACGAGGCGGCTGCCCTCGCCGACCCGTGCGACGCTGTCCTCGATCAGCGACTTGATCTCCTTCGCGGCGGTCGCCGAGCGGCCGGCGAGATTGCGCACCTCGCTCGCGACGACCGCGAATCCCCGGCCCTGCTCGCCCGCGCGCGCGGCCTCGACGGCCGCATTGAGCGCGAGCAAATTCGTCTGGAAGGCGATCTCGTCGATCACGCCGATGATGTCGGAAATCTTCTTCGATGCGTCGTTTATGCCGGTCATTGCACGGACGGCTTTCGCAACGACCGAGCCGCCCTTCTCCGCCTGATCCCGCGCGGCGATCGCGAGCTGATTGGCCTGTCCTGCGTTGTCCGCGTTCTGTTTTACGGTCGAGGTCATCTCCTCCATGGAGGAGGCGGTCTCCTCGAGCGAAGAGGACTGCTCCTCGGTCCGTTGCGAGAGATTGGCGTTGCCCTGGGAGATCTCCTCCGCGCCGCGGTACACCTCGGCCGCGGCGTGCTTCACTCTTGCGACGATCTCGGCCATGTTGTCGGCGAGCTGATTGACTCCGCGCGCGAGAGCCTCGAAGAAGCCGCTCTTGCCCTCGAGCGAGATGCGTTGCGTGAGCTCCCCACCGAGCGCGGCGGTCAGCATGCTCTGCATTTCCCTCTCGACGGCGACCTCGGGCGTGCGGTCAGTCCATTCCATGACCGTTCCGATGCGCTCGCCTTCCCGGCTCACCACCGGGTTAATGACGGTCCGGAAGGTGCATCCGCCGAGCGTGCGCTCCTCGACCGCGCTCGCGGTGACGAGCTCGAGGGTGCGCCGCTGCTGCGCCGGCTCCGTGCTCAGGCTGTCGAGCGATGCGCCTTTGAGCCTCGCCGCCTCGAATCCAGGCAGGCTCTTCCTGATCTCGAGCTGGGTGCGGGCGAAAGTCGCCTCCGCCGTCTCATTGAGATAGATCACCCGGTGGGAGGAGTCTGCGAGCACGACGTTGGTCGACACCTTATCGAGCGCCTGGCGGATGCGCGCGTTCTCGGCAGCCTGAGCGCGCTCGGTCTCGATCTGCTGACGCAGTTTCGCCTGCATCTCGTCGAGCGCGCGCAGCACCTGCGATGCCTCGTCCGTGCCCGCAGTCACGATCTCGTTGTCATAGTGTCCGGCCGCAATCGAGCCGAACACCCGAACCGCATGCGCCATCGGCCGGGAGAGCACACGCGTGATCAACCACGAGAGTCCGAGGGAGAGCAGCAGGACAGCTGCGACCGTGAGCACCGTGAGGTCCCGGTTGGTCGCCGCATCGGAGGCGCGCTTCTCAAGCGCGGATTTCATCGACACGTAGCTCGCCGAGGAGAGGTCCTGGAGCGAGCGCATGGCGGGCATTGCCGCATCGAACACTTGCGCTGCGGTAACATCCATCTTCTGGGTATTCAGGATGCGCGCATTGAGCGTGTCCCGGAACGCCCCGAACTCCCGGTTCACGGCCTCCACATCGGGCAGCACTTTCGCCTTCGCGTCGTCGGAGCCCCACTGCAGCTGCGAGGCGAGCGCATCGAGATCGCTTTGCACCTCGGTGCTGTAGATCTGCATCGCCATACGGTCATCGCCGCCGAGGTAGCCCTTCACGGCGGACCCGACGGCATGCTCAGTGAGCCGGCTCATGGCGATGACCGCATCCCCGACGGTGCGCGTCGCCGCGGTAATGAGCGCGGCCGTCGCGTGATCGGAATCGAGCGAGAGCCCCGAGCTCATCGACACCGAAGACACGAGAGTTTGTATCTGTACGATGAGCGCGTCGTGCTGTTTGAGATAGTCATCCGGCGAGGGCGCCTTGCCGAGCCCGGTCTTGACGGCAGCCCAGCTCGATTTGATCCCTTGCCACGCTTGCGTCGATCTCAGGCGCGCGCCGAGCTCGGCATCGAGCCCATCGAGGGCCACGAGCTCGCGGTCCACGTCCGCCTCCGCGGAGTACACCTGATCCTTGCGGGTCGC
>DASXNC010000384.1:0-2741 GCA_036495325.1 Steroidobacteraceae bacterium | reverse complement strand
ATCCGACCGCTCCTCGGGCCGGTCCTCGGACCGATCTGCCGCGTCGGTGCGCTCCTCGTACGGGGGCACGCTCATGGGATATCGCGCACGAAGCGCAGCCTGCGGCGCAGCGGGCTCATATTGCCTATTTTGCTCCGCTCGGCGCGACGCGGTCATAATTCGATCATAATTCCCGCTGGTCTCAGCCTTGCTCCCCGGCCTGCCCGACCAAAAAAAATGCCCCGAGATTCCAGCAGGCCTCGCCAGGCTCCCCGCTCGGGGGCCGTGCAGGACACCGCCGCTCTGCGCGCTGCGGTGCCGGAGTCCGTCCTCGCTTTTCTCGCGGGCGGTGGAGAGCTCGGCGCGCTCATTCGCGCGTTCGATTGGGCTGCGACGCCCCTCGGGCCGCCCGAGCGCTGGCCGCAGAGTCTGAAGACAGCGACGGCCATCCTGCTCCGCTCGCCCGTGCCGATCGTGCTCCTCTGGGGCCCGCAAGGCACCATGATCTACAACGATGCCTACGCAGTCTTCGGGGGCGGACGCCACCCGTACCTGCTCGGCTCGCCCGTGCTCGAGGGCTGGCCGGAAGTATCGGATTTCAATGCACATGTGATGCAGGTCGGGCTCTCCGGAGGCACGCTCGCCTATCGCAACCAGCATCTCGTCCTCTACCGCAGCGGCAAGGCCGAAGATGTCTGGATGAACCTCGATTACAGCCCCGTCCTCGACGAGAGCGGCCGTCCCGGCGGCGTGCTCGCGATCGTGGTCGAAACGACGGAGCGCGTCATCGGCGAGCGGCGCTTGCGGGAACACGAAAGGCGCCTGCTCGAGAGCGAGGCGCGCTACCGCTCGCTCTTCGAGCACGCCGCGGTCGGTATCGAGCAGCTCGCTCTCGACGGCTCGCTCCTCGGCGTGAACGACGCCCTCTGCCGCATGCTCGGGTACCGGCGCGAGGAGCTCCTCGGGCGCAGCTTCGTTGAGCTCACGCATCCCGAGGATCGCGACAGAGAAGCGTTCCTGCTCGGCCGGCTGCTCGCCAGCGAGGTGCGGAGCTACTCGATCGAGAAGCGCTATCTGCGCAGCGACGGCGCGGCGCTCTGGGTGCGTGTGACCTCCTCGCTCGCAGTCGCCGACGAGCGTCCGTTGCATCGCATCTCGGTGATCGAGGACATCACGGCGCGAAAGCAGAGCGAGGAGGCGCTCGCGGAAGCGGACCGGCGCAAAGACGAATTCCTCGCGATGCTCGCTCACGAGCTGCGCAATCCGCTCGCCCCGATCGGCAACGCGAGCGCCGTCCTCTCGCACATGCTGACCGGAGACAGCCGCGCGCAACTCGCGGTCGGCATGATCAAGCGCCAGACGACGCAGCTCACGCGGCTCGTGGACGATCTGCTCGATGTCTCACGCGTCACGCAGGGACGTATACAGCTCCGCCGCAAACCCGTCGATCTCGCGAGCGTCATCGCGCAGGCCGTCGAGACCGTCGGCCCTCAGCTGCGCGAGAAGCGGCATCGGGTTTCGATCACGATGCGCTACGAGCCGCTCTACGTGGATGCCGATTTCGCGCGGCTCGTGCAATGCCTCGGCAACATTCTCGCGAACGCCGCCAAGTACACCGATCCGGGGGGCGAAATCCAGGTCCGCTCCCTTGCGGAGGAATCGAGCGCCGTGATCGAGGTTGCGGACACCGGCGCCGGGATCTCTCCGGAGCTGCTTCCTCGCATATTTGATCTGTTCGTGCAGAGCGACCGCACGCTCGACCGCGCGCAGGGCGGTCTTGGAATCGGGCTCGCGGTCGTCAAGCGCCTGATCGAAATGCATGGCGGAGAGGTTGCCGCGTACAGCGCGGGCCTCGGCCACGGCTCGACCTTCGAGGTGCGACTGCCGCGAATCGCCCAGCCGGAGGAGCCGAGTAGCGAGCCGAGCCGTGTGAAGACACCGACGCGGCGCGTGCTGATCGTGGACGACAATCAGGACGCGGCGAATTCTCTGGCGATGCTGCTCGCCTGCGAGGGCCACGAGACCGCAGCGGTCTACAGTGGGAGCGAAGCGCTCGAGCGCGTCCGCGCTTTCCAGCCGGATGTGGCCCTGCTCGACATCGGCCTGCCGGTGATGGACGGCTACGAGCTCGCTCGGCGGCTGCGCGCGATGCCCGAGAGCCGCGGCGTCCGCCTCGTCGCGCTCACCGGATACGGTCAGACGGAGGATCATCAGCGCACGCGCGAGGCCGGCTTCGACGACCACCTCGTCAAGCCCGTCGATGTGCCGGCGCTCGAGCGCACGCTCGCGGGCCTTCGCGGCGCTACACCGGGGAGCGGGTCTGAATCGACTTGAATCGGCTTTGAATCGGCTTTGAATCGGCTTTGAATCGAGCCGGCGCGTGCTGGGCCCGCGCGCCCTACACGCCCGCGAATCGGCGCGCATCGGCCGACCAGCCCGGCGCGGACTCGATCGCCTGCGGCACCTCTTCGGGCCGCTCGACGACGCGCCACATCTCGAGATGTCTCGCATCCATGAAGCGCTCGTCGACGGCGCGCGTGAGCTGAGCGATCAGCGGATCGAAGTAGCCGCGGGTGTTCACGATCACGATCGGGTGCAGATACAGCCCGAGCCGCTTGAGCGAGATCGCCTCGAGCAGCTCCTCGAGCGTGCCCGAGCCCACGGGCAGCGCAACCGCCGCGGCGCTGCGCATGAGCATCCGATGTTTGCGCGTGCGCATGTCCTCCACGAGCTCGAGCTCGGTGAGGCCCTTGTGGCCCCAT
>DASXNC010000383.1:0-5685 GCA_036495325.1 Steroidobacteraceae bacterium | reverse complement strand
GAAAGGCGGTGTTGTAATAGCGCACATCGATCACGGGGCCGCCTTGTACCCGGTACGGCTTCGAGCCATCGTAGAGCGGGGCTACTTCGGCGGACAGTCCGAGGACCGTGCGCCACTCGGGCACATTCGGCTCGAAGAGTTGCGCGAGGATGATGCCGCCCCCGTACTGCCACTCCTGGAGCGGGGAGGGCGTTTGCGACCGGGCCGGACGCGTCCCACCGGCCAGGAGGACGATCGCGAGGACGACGAGCGCTCGTGCCATGGTGCGGCGCGAGCCAACGGAAGTACCTGGCAAGGACAAATTCCCGCAGTCTGATCAGCTGAATGCTGCAAGAACCGCGCCCACGTTCGGCATCGGGGCGGCGTACG
Organism: Steroidobacteraceae bacterium; assembly: GCA_036495325.1. GTDB lineage: Bacteria > Pseudomonadota > Gammaproteobacteria > Steroidobacterales > Steroidobacteraceae > JASHUC01. Next base: position 5,316 of record DASXNC010000383.1, on the reverse strand, counting down.
CAATGCGCGCCGCATCGGCGGCGCTGGCGAGCTTGAACGACGCCCCGAGTCGCACCACGATAACGCTAACAGTCGCGGTGCACAGGCACGAGTATCCCATGCGCTCGAGGATTCGATCGATCGGAGCGGCCGCCGTCATTGCTGCGGGCGGGGCCTTTGCGTTGGGGTCCTTTGCACCGCCGGCGGCGGCTGCGAGCGCGTTGGCTTTGGCACCGGGCGACTCGCACTGGGTCGCCTCTTGGGCCTCCGCACAGCAGATTCCGGAGCCGCGCAATGCGCTGCCTGCCGGCGCGCCTCGCGATGCGACACTGCGCGAGGTCGTGCATCTGACGCTAGGCGGCGAGATGCTGCGCATCCGCTTCTCGAATGCTTTCGGCACATCGCCGCTGCACCTCGACTCGGCGCACATTGCCCGGCCGCTCTCACTCGCCTCCGGAGAGATCGACACCGCGAGCGATCGCGCGCTGAGCTTCTCGGGCAAGCCCGACCTGATCATCCCGGCGGGCGCGGAAGTCCTTTCTGATCCGATTCGCGTGAGGGTCGCGCCGCAGTCCGATCTCGCCATCTCCTTCCATCTGCAGACCCCACCCGAGCGCGAGACGGGTCACCCGGGCTCGCGCGAGACCTCGTTCCTCACGCAAGGAGATCGTGCCTCCGCCGCGCAGCTCCCCGGCGCGATGCGCATCGAGCACTGGTACTTTCTGTCGGGCGTCGAGGTCGCCGCGCCCGCGGCGGCCGCATCGGTCGTCGTGCTCGGCGACTCCATCACGGACGGGCGCGCGTCGACCACCAACGGCAATGACCGCTGGCCGGACGATCTTGCGCGGCGTTTCTCCGCGCAGCCCACGGCGACAGGTACGGGTAGCCCGGCACCGCTCATCGCAGTGGTGAACGCCGGAATCGGCGGCAATCGGCTGCTGGATGACGGTCTCGGCCCGAATGCGCTTGCACGCTTCGATCGCGATGTGCTCGCCCAGGCGGGTGTGCAGGGTCTGATCGTACTCGAGGGCATCAACGATCTCGGGGTCGCCACCGCTCGCGGAGCGCTGCTGCCCAGGGAGCATCGCGAGCTCGTGGCCCGCATCATCAGCGCGTATGTGCAGCTCGTCGCGCGCGCGCACTCTCAGGGCATCCGCGTCCTCGGCGGCACACTGACTCCCGATGCCGGCTCGGCGGTCTATCACCCGGATGCCGCGGCCGAGGCCGATCGCGAGGCCGTCAACCGCTGGATTCGAGCACGGGGACATTTCGATGAGATCGTGGACTTCGATGCGGTACTGCGCGATCCGGCGCATCCCGATCGCCTCGCACCGGCCTATGACTCCGGGGACCATCTGCATCCCTCGCCCGCGGGTTACCGCGCGATGGCGGATGCCATTCCGCTCGGGTTTTTCGAGCACTCCCGCGAGCCGGCGCTCGATCCGGCGACACTCCTGACATTCACGCCGCTCGAGGCGAGTGGAATCTACGCGCGCGGCGAGCGAGCCGGCTGGACCGTATCGGTTCGCTCAGGGAGCCGCGCTCCGCCTGGGACCTACACGTACACCATCAAAGAGAACGACGAGGCCGTCATTGCACAGGGTGCCTTCGATCCCGGGGTGGACGACGCGAGGATCGCGACGACGATCGATCATCCCGCGATGCTCTATGTGACGGTTGATTGGCAGTCGCCTTGCGCGCCGAGCAAACACATCGCAACCCTCGGTGCGGCAGTCGATCCGACCGGGCTCGCACCGACTGAGCGGCGTCCGGCCGATTTCGATGCCTTCTGGGGGGCGCAGCTCGCGACCCTCGCGCGCGTACCGATCCATCCGGTGCTCGTGCGGATGCCCTCACAGCGGGCGGGTGTCGAGCTCTATCGCGTGCGACTCGATAGTGTCGGCTCGCACGTGCAGGGCTACCTCGCGATGCCGGCACACGGCGGCCGGCTTCCCGCGCTCGTCATCTATCAATATGCGGGCGTGTATGCGCTCGATCCGAGAACAGTTACGGATCGCGCGGCGGAGGGCTGGCTCGCCTTCGACGTGGACTCTCACGATCTGCCGCCCGATCAGAACACGGGTGTCCCCGGCGACTATGCCTCGATGGGCGATACGGACCGCAGCACGTCCTACTTTCTCGACATGTATCTGCGCGACACGCGCGCGCTCGACTACGTCGAGACGAGCCCTCGCTGGGATCGCAGCACGATCGTGCTCGTCGGCACCAGCATGGGTGGTCAGCAGAGCCTCGTCACCGCCGGTCTCAATCCCGGCCGCGTTACCGCGGTCGTGGTGAACGAGCCCTCCGGGGCCGATTCGAACGGTGCGCTGCACGGCCGCTACGTCGGCTATCCGTGGTGGCACACGATCGATCCGCGCGTGCTGCGCACCGCGCTCTACTTCGACACCGTGAACTTCGCCTCGCGCATCCGCGCTCCATCGCTCGTGACGATGGGTTTCATCGATCGGACGGTGCCGCCTGCAGGCGTCTGGACGGCCCTCAATCAGATCCCCGCTCCGAAAGAGGTGATTCCGCTGGTCCAGTCGGACCACAACAATTACACCCCGGAAAAGCAGGCGGCGTGGTTCCAGCGCTCGGAGGAAGTGCTCGCCACGCTCCTCGTCGGCCGCCCATTCGATCCGGATCAGTCGCTCACGCGACCCGGCAGAGCGCCTTTCGGCGGCCTGGCTGCGGGGCCGAGCCGCTGAAGGGAGTAGGCTGATGTGCCCGTCAGGACTGATGAATGGTCTTGGTGACCAGACAGGCCTCGAGCCCCTCCGGTCCGTCCTCTGCGCCGAAGCCGCTCTCCTTGACGCCGCCGAACGGCGCATCCGCGGCAGCGACGGACACGCCGTTGATTGCAACCATGCCGGCCTCGATCGCATCACCAATCAGCATCGCGCGCTTGCCGGACTCGGTGAAGGCATAAGCCGCAAGGCCGTAGGGTAGGCGGTTTGCCTTCTCGACGGCCTCATCGAACGTTGCGAAAGGCGTGATGACCGCCACCGGTCCGAATGGCTCCTCGTTCATGATCCGCGCCTCGACCGGCACGTCGGCGAGCACGGTCGGCTGCCAGAAGAAGCCTTCCTTGCCATGGCGCTCGCCGCCCGCGAGGAGCCGTGCGCCGTGCGAGCGCGCATCGCCGATGAACTGCTCCATCGCGGCCGGCCGCCGCGGATTCGCCATCGGACCCATCTGGCTTCCCTCTGCGAGACCGTCACCGACCCTCACCTGGGTTATGCGTTCGGAGAAAGCAGCGACGAATCGGTCGTAGATTCCCTGCTGAACATAGAAACGGGTCGGGGAGACGCAGACTTGTCCGGCATTGCGACACTTCCCGGTGGCGAGCAGCTCCACCGTGCGTCCGAGGTCGGCATCGTCAAACACGATGACTGGCGCATGTCCGCCGAGCTCCATCGTAGTGCGCTTGACCGTCGCGGCGGCAAGCGCGAGCAGCTGCTTGCCGACGGGGATCGACCCGGTGAACGAGAGCTTGCGGATGACTGGCGAGGCGAGCAGATGCCGCGAAACCTCGTCCGGCACACCGAACACGAGCTGAACGACTCCCGGCGGCAGGCCCGCATCGAGAAGCGCGCGCACGATCTCGATCGCCGAGCCGGGCGCTTCCTCGGCCGGCTTCAGGATCACTGAACAGCCCGTGGCGACCGGTGCGCCGAGCTTGCGGGCCGGATTACCGATCGGAAAGTTCCACGGTGCGAAAGCGGCGACCGGGCCTACGGGCTCCTTGAGCACGAGCGCGCGGGTACCCGTCGGGCGGACCAGGACGCGGCCGTAGGTGCGCCGGCATTCCTCGGCGTAGAACTCGAACAGATTCGCAGCGACCTGCGCCTCGATACGCGTCTCGGCGAGCGTCTTGCCTTCCTCGAGCGTCGCGATCCGGGCGATGTGGTCCACGCGCTGCCGGATGAGCTGCGCCGCGCCCTTGAGCACGCGTGCGCGCTCGTCCGCTGTCGTTCGCTTCCACTGCCGGAAGCCGCGCTCGGCGGCCTCGAGAGCCCGATCGAGATCGGCGGTATCGACGAGCGGCAGTTCGCCGAGCGTGCCGCCGGTCGCGGGATTCACGACGTTGTGAATGCGGCGCCTGCCGGCACCGATCCATTCGCCGTCGATGTGCAGCTTGAGCTCCGGATACGCAGTCATTGCCGACCCGGTGCTCACCACTTTCTTCGCTACGTTAGATGTGCTCATGGTGCGATTTTAGCAGTTCCCACCGCTGCTCCCGTGCGGACATAATGGCCAGGCGCGGATGCGACGTACGGTGTGCAGCGCGCGTTGCGGCGCGGACGCAAAGGAGGCCCGGCGTGCTCGAGCGAGTAATCGACCAGCGGCGGCGCGATCTCGGCGGATTCGAGGTGGGCAGAGTGCTGCCATCCGGCGCGCGGCGCATGGTGGGACCGTTCATCTTCTTCGACCACCTCGGGCCCGTCGATTTTCCCAAGGGTGTCTCTCGGTCCGTGGACGTGCGTCCGCACCCACACATCGGGCTCGCCACGGTGACCTACCTCTTCGACGGAGAGATCATGCATCGCGACAGCCTCGGCTCGGAGCAGCCGATTCGGCCCGGTGAGGTGAACTGGATGACCGCGGGGCTCGGGATCACCCATTCCGAGCGATTCGAGAAGGCGAGGGCCGAGGGCGACCGCATCCATGCCATCCAGTCATGGGTGGCGCTGCCCGTCGAGCACGAAGAAGGCGAGCCGACTTTCGTGCATTACGGGCGAGAGAGTCTGCCCGACCTCGATGCGCGCGGCTGCCGCGCGCGTCTGCTCGCAGGCGCTGCGTACGGTCGCCGCGCAGAGGTCGCGACGCTGTCGCCGCTGTTCTATCTGCACTGCGAGCTCGCGGCCGGCGGCGAAGTCGAGCTGCCGGCGGAATATCCCGAACGCGCGGCGTACGTCGTAGACGGCGAGATCGAATGCTCAGGGCAGCGCTTCGCACCCGGAAAGATGCTGGTGTTCCGTCCGCGCGGCGCCGTCGTGCTGCGAGCCGAGCGCGGAGCACGAGTCATGCTGCTCGGCGGGGAGCCGGTCGGCGAGCGCTTCATCGAATGGAATTTCGTCGCCTCGTCGAAGGATCGGATCGAGCGTGCGAAGGCCGAATGGCGCTCAGGTCGCATGCCGCTCCCCCCGGGAGATGCCGAGGAGCACATTCCGTTGCCCTCCGAATCCGCCGAGACGCCGAACCCGATGTCCTGATCCGCCTCGAAGGGAGCGCCGTGTGCGAATTCCCGAGTGAGAGACTGGCCGCGCAAAGTCTGTGCCGGGGCTGCCGTCGCGCTGGTGCTCGGCTGCGTCGGCGCAATGGCGACAGTCG
>DASXNC010000382.1:0-3616 GCA_036495325.1 Steroidobacteraceae bacterium | reverse complement strand
GTGCTCAAGGACATCGAGTTCGGCGAGGTCTCGAGTTTCACGTTCCGCGGCTGGCACGGAGAGGCGGTGCAGGCGTGGCAGATAAAGCCGCCGGGCTTCGATCCGAGCCGGAAGTATCCCTTGCTGCTGCTCATGCACGGCGGGCCAGAGAGCGCGTGGAGCAACATGTTCCACTATCGCTGGAACGCGCAGCTGTTCGCGGCGGCCGGTTACGTCGTCATCGAGCCCAACTTTCACGGTTCCACGGGCTTCGGGCTCAAGTTCATGGACGCGATCAAGGGACAGTGGGGCGGCGCGCCCTATGAGGACCAGATGAAGGCCGTAGATGTTGCGCTCACGTGGCCGTATGTGGATACGACACGCATCGCCGCTGCGGGCGCCAGCTACGGCGGCTACATGGCCAACTGGGTCGAGGGTCACACGGACCGCTTCCGCACCATTGTCTCGCACGACGGGCTGTTCGATCTGCTCGGCGCCACCTACTCCTCGGATTTCGTGGGCGGCACGTTACAGGAGCTCGGGGGCACTCCCTGGCAAAATCCGCAGGCGCTCGTCGCGCAGGCCCCCGTCACCTACGCGCGCAATTTCCGCACGCCGATGCTCATCATCCACGGCGGCAACGACTACCGGGTCGATCAGAGCCAGGGACTCGCGATTTTCCAGGTGCTCCAGGCCGAGCACGTTCCATCGAAGCTCCTCTACTTCGAGACGGAGAATCACTGGGTGCTCAAGCCCGCCGACAGCGTCCTCTGGTACCACACGGTGCTCGCGTGGCTCGATCAGTGGGTGAAGCCCAATCGCGCCGAGTACCAGCGGCGGCTCACCGCTGCCCGCGACGCGTCGCTGACGGAGGGATCTGCCCGCGCCCCTAGTAGCCCACGGTAAAGCGCTTGCCGATGAAGCGTGGGTGCTCGGCCTCATCGACGGCTGCCGCCGCCAAATCGGCGATATTGATCGCGTTCTTACCCTGCGCATCGCGCACGAGTTCTGTAGTTGAGACGCGGTACTTGCCCGTACGATGTGGCTGAGGCGGCGCACCGAGCTTCCATCCCTGGATATCCGAGGGCGGTGTGAGTACCGTCCACCGGATGTGGCTCGCCCGGTAGGTCTGCAAAGCGAGCAGATGCCCGAAGATGACGCCATACATGGGACTGCCGGCGGGAAGGTGCAAATGCGCGAGCATCGCTTCCCGCGTTTCATACATCGTCGGGGCGCCTCCAATCTGGATCACGTGGGGACTCAGCCGTACCCCTCGGTAGGCTTCGACCGCGACCTTGGCCGCCCGCGCCGATACGGAGTCCTCGGGCGCAGTGTCCTTGCCGATGCTCAACACCGAGATGATGACGGCATCTGCACCTTGGGTTATGCGTTTGAAGCTTTCCAGGTCAGTGACATCGCCTGCGACAGCCGTGTAGCTGGGATTGCTGATCTTGAGCTTCGTTGGATCGCGGGCGACCCCGACGACAGTGTCTCCGCGACTCAAGGCCTCTTGCGCGATGAGGCTACCGATAGCGCCCGTTGCCCCATAAATCACGATCCGCTCTGCCCTCGCTGGCGCGGACCCCAGGCCCACCACCAGCAACAGCACCAAGCTGCTACGGCACAGCACGTCACCGATGCGGCTCATGACCCGACTCCCTGATCCGTTATTTGGGGGTGCCCGATGTTGCGCCGGAGGCGATGGGCAGGCAACGACCGCGCTTCAGGAGCCCACTCGGCCGAGCAGGTCCTTGATCCGGTAGTAGAGCATTGCGAGCACCAGAGCCGGCCGGCGCAGCAGCGGACCGCCCGGGAAGTCGCGATGCGGAATGCGCGCGAACAGGTCGAATCGCTCGGCCTCGCCGGCCACGGCTTCTGCGAGCAGCTTGCCCGCGATTCCGGCAAGCGCGATGCCGTGCCCGGAGAAGCCCTGCAGGAAATAGACGTTCGGCCCGAGGCGGCCGAAATGGGGCGCGCGATTCAGGGTGATGTCGAGATATCCGCCCCAGGCGTGCTCGATCCTCGCGTCGGCGAGCTGCGGAAAGACCTTGAGCAGGCGGCGGCGCGTCGTTGCGGCGATGCGGGACGGATCGAAGCCGGAGTAGGTCACACGGCCGCCGAAAAGGAGTCGGTCATCCGCCGTGCGCCGGAAATAGTCGAGCACCCAGTTCATATCGGACACGGCAGCGTCGTTGGCGATCAGGCGCCTCGCCCGGTCCGGCCCGAGCGGCGAGGTGGTGATGACGCAGGTGCCGACAGCCATGATCTTCGAGGTGAGCTCGCGAGCGGTACTTCCGAGGTGCGCATTTCCGCAAAGTGCCAGCTGCGAGCAGCGTACCGTCCCCCGCGCGGTCCGGACGGTGAGCGGAGCACCGGCTGCGGTGCGGTGCGCGAAATCGAGTGCCCGAGTGCCTTCGAAGATGCGCGCGCCGTGACGCTCCGCCGCCGCCGCCAGCCCGAGCGTGTAATTGAGCGGGTGCAGATGGCCGCCGCCCGCGTCATAGAGTGCCGCAATGTAGCGGCTCGTCTCGAGGACGGAACGGACCTCCTCGCGGGGCATGTAGCGCGCGCTCGCATATCCGAGCCTCTCCCTGAGCTCGCGATCGAGCGCGTGCAACTCGGCATCGTGGCCCGGTGTGATCGCGACCTGCATGTGGCCGCTCACCCAGTCGCAATCGATCGAGTGACGGGCGATGAGCGAGCGCACGAGCTCGACACCTTCGACCGAGATGTTCCAGACCGCCCGGCCAACCTCGCGTCCCGCGATCCGCTCGATCTCCAATGCGCCCGCGGCTGTGCCGACTAGCACTTGACCGCCGCTGCGACCCGAGGCGCCCCAGCCGATGAGATGCTCCTCGAGGAGCACGACCTTATAGCCCCGCTCGGCGAGGTGAAGCGCCGTAGAGCAGCCGGCGATGCCGCCGCCGACCACGCACACATCGCAGTCGGCCTGTCCGGCGAGTGCAGGCCGAGGCGCAACCCGGTGCGCTGTCGCCTGGTAGTAGGGGCTCACTTGGCGGAGAAAAGCCATGCTGCGGATGGTGAGGCTCGAATGCACCGGCCGCAATCCCCCGCGATCCTGGGCAGTCGCGGGCCAAACGGCAGCGATCGTCGCCTAAAAAGGCAGATCCGTGTGCTGGTCACGCGCCTGCCGGTGCCCCGAAATGCAATAATCGCAAGCACCTCGAGCGGAATGATTCCAGCACCCCATGAGTTTCCGTCGCCCCGTGATCGGCTTGCCTGCGGACCGCCGCATGATCGGCCGGCATCCTTTCCATGCGGTCGGGGAGAAATACATCCGCGCCGTAGTCGAAGCGGCGGGCGCCATCCCGTTCCTCATCCCCTCTCTCGGCGAGGCGCTCGATCTCGATGAGGTGCTCGAGCGCCTCGACGGCATTCTGTTCACGGGGAGCCCATCGAACGTCGAGCCGCACCATTACGAGGGCGAGGCGAGCGCACCGGGCACACTACACGACCCGCATCGGGATGCGACGACGCTGCCGCTCATACCGACGGCCGTCACTCACGGAGTGCCGGTGCTCGGCATCTGTCGCGGATTCCAGGAGATGAATGTCGCCTTCGGGGGGACGCTGCATCAGCGAGTGCACGAAGTCACCGGCATGATGGATCACCGGGA
>DASXNC010000381.1:0-3638 GCA_036495325.1 Steroidobacteraceae bacterium | reverse complement strand
ACGTGGTGATCGAGCCGCAGCGCCAGGCGCTCATCCCCGGTTTTGCGGATGTGCGCCGAGCCGCGATGGAGGCCGGTGCGCTCGGCTGCTCGATCTCGGGAGCGGGCCCGGCGATGTTCGCCTGGGCGCTCGAGGCGCGCGCCGCGGCAGTGCTGGAGGCCATGCGGTCGGAGCTCACGCAGCGGCAAATAGCGATCGACGATTGGATCGTCGAGATCGGCGGCGAGGGCGCGCGCGTCGTGGCGGCCGCGTGAGCGTCCCGCGCTTCTTGAGCACGCGCGACCCCGCGCGTGCGGCCGGTTTTGCCGAGGCACTCGAGCGAGGCCTCGCGCCGGACGGCGGGCTGTACGTGCCGGCCGAGTGGCCGGCATTTTCGCCCGAGGATCTGGCAGGCGAGGCATTCCACATCAAGGAGCTCACATCGGCGCAAGGCCTCGCCCGCCTCGCCGGCGCGATGCTGCGGCCCTTTGCCGCAGGGAGCATCCTCGCGGATGATCTTCCGGCGATCGCCGAGGAGGCGTTCACCTTCGGCGCACCGCTCGTTCCGCTCGAGGCGAACGGCTCGCTGTCCGTCCTCGAGCTCACCCACGGCCCGACTGCCGCATTCAAAGATTTCGGCGCGCGCTTCCTCGCGGCGTGCCTCGCGCGGCTGCGCGAGCGGGGCGGAGCCGCCCGCGCGGGGAGCGTCGGCGCGGGGAGCGTGCCGGACTCGCCCGGCCGCAACCTCCCGCGGTCGCGGCCGCTTACCATTCTCGTGGCAACCTCGGGAGACACCGGAGGGGCGGTCGCTGCGGCATTCCATCGCCGCGCGGGCATCGAGGTCGCGGTGCTCTTCCCGAAGGGGCTCGTCTCGCCGACTCAGGAGCGGCAGCTCACTTGCTGGGGCGACAACGTGCGCTCCTTCGCGGTGCGCGGCACCTTCGATGACTGCCAGCGGCTCGTCAAGGAAGCTTTCCTCGACCCCGAGCTCACGGCCTCGCGCTCGCTGTCGTCCGCGAACAGCATCAATCTCGGACGGCTGCTTCCCCAGGCGGTCTATTACGCCGCCGCGAGCCTCGCGATCCGGCGCGCGTATGGGGAGCCCGCGTCATTCGTCATCCCGAGCGGCAATCTCGGCAACTCGCTCGCCTGCCTCTGGGCACGGCGACTCGGGCTGCCGATCGCCGACGTCGTGCTCGCGCACAACGCCAATCGCGCCGTGCCGGATTTTTTGCGAACCGGTAGGTGGTCGCCCCTTCCGAGCATCGCTACGCTCGCGTCCGCGATGGACGTGGGCAATCCGAGCAATCTCGAGCGGCTGCGCTCGCTGTACCCCGATGTCGATGCGTTGCGGGGCGCCGTGCGCGCCGACTCCGTGGACGATGAGCACATTCGCGCGCGCATTCGCGCCGGGTTCGACCGATACGGGCAGCTCTGGTGCCCTCACACGGCAACGGCCGCCGAGGTCTATGAGCGGCTGCCCGCCGCCCGGCGTGACAGCCATCCCTGGGTGATCGTTGCGACGGCTCACGCGGCCAAGTTCAGAGAGATCGTCGAGCCGCTCGTCGGACGGCCGCTTCCCATGCCGCAGGCGCTCGCCGAGCTCTACGCGCGGCCGACCTCCTGCACCGAGATGGCGCCGACGCTCGGCGCGCTGCGCGCTGCGCTCGCATGAAACTGCTCTCCGACCTGCCGCCGCTCACCTGGGCGCTCGTGGTCGCCGCGCTCGCCGTCGGCTGGGCGCTCTCGTGGCTGGTGCGCTGGTACTTGAAGCGGAGCGCCCGCAAGGCGCTTGTCTCGGCGATCACCGCGGTCGCCGTCGATCACCTCGCCGACGTGCTCGTGCCCGACGGCATGGGCAGCTCGTTTCACGTGGACTTCCTGCTGCTCACGACGCGGGGCGTCGTGGTGGTCGATTTGCGCGATGTGGCGGGCAACGTCTTCGGCGGCGATCAGATGAACGAGTGGACGGTGATGGACGGAGCGCATCGCTTCACGTTCATCAACCCGCAGAGCGCGTTGTACGATCGGGTCGCAGCCGTGAAGGCGCTCGCGAGCGAGATGCACGTCGAAGGCCGCATCGTCTTCACGCGCCGGGCACGCTTCCCGAAGGGCCTGCCGAAGTGGACGCTCATGCTCGATTCGCTGCGCTCCGAGTTCCCGCCCGCCGATTCTGCTTTGCTTGCGAGCGTCACCGACCGTTTCGGGGAGAGCTGGAGCCAGATCAAAGGCTCGACCTCCCCCAGCTCCCTCGCGCAGCCGCGGCCCGTCGCCGTTACCTGAGTTCTGCTCCGCCGTGGTCGGCGAGCACGAGTGCGACACAGGCCGTCAGGCGCTTCGCGTACTCGAGGTGCAGGAACTCGTTCGGGCCGTGAGCATTCGCGTGCGGTCCGAGAACGCCCGTCACGAAGAACTGCGTGTCGGGGAAGCGCTCCCCGAGCATCGCCATGAACGGGATCGAGCCGCCTGAGCCGACGTGGACGGCCTCGCGACCGAAGAGCTCGCGCGAGGCACGCTGAAGGGATTCCTCGAGCCATGGCGCGAAAGGCGGCGCATTCCAGCCGCTCGTCGGCGGATCGGCGTCGAAGCGGACCTCGACTCCATACGGTGGATCGTCCGTGAGCGCGGCGTGTAGCGCGCGTGCAGCGCGCGCCGGGTCGCACGTCGGCGGCAAACGCAGCGAGAGCTTGAGCGCAATTTCCGGCAGCAGCACGTTGCCCGCGGACGCGATGGGCGGCAGCCCGTCGGCACCCGTTACGGCGAGCGTGGGTCGCCAGGTGCTCGCAACCAGCAGCTCCACCGGATCGTTGGAAAGGGGCCGCGCGCCACCCGCGAAAGGAATCTTCGCGGCAATGCCCTCGCCGAGCACACGCGCGGCAGCGGTGATCTGCGCGAATCGGTCCTTCGGCAGGCGCACGTGCAGCTCCTCGAGCGTGAGGTCGCCCGTGACGGGATTCTCGATGCGCACGAGCAGCTGCTCGAGGAGGCGGAACGGCGTCGGCGCAATGCCGGTTGCCATCCCCGAGTGCACTCCTTCCGTGAGCACGCGCACGTTGAGGCGGCCGGTGAGATTTCCGCGCAACGAGGTCGTGCACCAGAGCTGATCGTAGTTGCCGCACTCCGCGTCGAGGCAGACGACGAGGGAGGGCGTGCCGAGCCGCGAGCCGAGCGCCTCGAGGTGCGCGGGGAGGTGAATGCTGCCGCTTTCCTCGGAGGCTTCGATGAGCAGCAGGCAGCGGGGAAGGGCGGCGCGCTGTGCCTTGAGCGCCGCGATCGCTGCGAGCGCGCAGAAGGCCGCATAGCCGTCATCCGCGGCGCCACGGCCGTAGAGCTTGCCGTCGCGCAGTACCGGCTCCCACGGCGAAAGCCCGGGCAGCCACCCGGTGAACTCCGGCTGCTTGTCGAGGTGCCCGTAAAGCAGCACGCAGCCCGGCCGCTCACCGGGAATGTCGACGAGAAGCAGCGGGGTGAGTCCGGGCAGACGATGTACCTCGATCCTCATACCATCGATCGGCTGTGCGCGGCACCAGTCGGCGATCAGCTGCAGCGCGCGCTCCATGTGTCCGTGTGCTTCCCAGTCGCGGTCGAAGTCCGGAGAGCGGTTGGGAATACGAACGAAGGCCTCGAGCCGCTCGAGGATCGACTCCTCCCAGCGCAGC
>DASXNC010000380.1:0-7327 GCA_036495325.1 Steroidobacteraceae bacterium | reverse complement strand
CGAGCTCCTCGCGCACCGCGGGGGTGTCGGTCTCCCGGTAGCGCCGCTCCAGATTGGGAAGGATGCCCTCGAAGGGCTCGGGCGCGCCCGCGCGCGGCGCACTGTGTCGATTCGGCTCGCGACCCGATCTGCGGCTCGCCGCCCGACTGGAGCCGCGGCCCGGCCCGCGACCCGGCAATGCGATCGGCACGCCGGCGCTCCCGTGGAGCACGGCTTCGCGCACCTCCGGCGCGAGCTCATTCCACGGAGTCTCGATGTCGAAGCCGTAGTGCTGGGCAAGCGCCTGGATCAGCTCGGAAAAGTGCGCATTCCGCCGATCCCAGCCGCGGATCGCTCCGCTTGCGAGCGAGAGGGTCGGGTGCGTGACGACGCGCTGCGGATCGAAGAACTCCTCGACCCCGAGCCCAGCGCACTTCGGACAAGCTCCCACCGGATTGTTGAAGGAGAAGAGCTTCGGCTCGAGCGGCGGCACACTGTAGCCGCAGACGGGGCACGCATGGCGGCTGGAGAACACGAGCTCACCGCGGCGCGGCTCATCGAGGAAGGCGAGACGCGCGAGGCCCCCCGACAGCCTGAGCGCGACCTCGAGGGACTCGGCCAGCCGCGGGCCGGCGTCCGCCTTGAGCCGCAGCCGGTCGACGACCGCCTCGATGGTGTGCTTGCGCTTCGCATCGAGAGGCGGCAGCGCGTCGAGCTCATGGATCCGTCCATCGAGCCGCACGCGCACGAAGCCCTGGGAGGCGAGCTCCTCGAGCACCTCGGCATGCCCGCCTTTGCGATCGCTCACGAGAGGTGCGAGCAGCGCAACCGCGGTGCCCTCGGGGAGCCTCAGCAGCTGATCGACCATCTGGCTCACGGTCTGCGCCTCGAGATCGATCCCGTGGTCAGGACAGCGGGGGGTGCCCACTCGGGCGAAGAGGAGCCGCAGGTAATCGTTGATCTCGGTGACGGTTCCGACCGTCGAGCGCGGGTTGCGCGAGGCGGCCTTCTGCTCGATCGCGATCGCGGGCGAGAGCCCGTCGATGCGATCGACGTCCGGCTTGTCCATCATCGAGAGGAACTGCCGGGCGTAGGCCGAGAGGGACTCGACGTAGCGTCGCTGGCCCTCGGCGTAGAGCGTGTCGAACGCGAGCGAGGACTTACCCGAGCCCGACAGTCCCGTCATGACGATCAGCCGGTCGCGCGGCAGATCGAGGTCGATCCCCTTGAGATTGTGCGTGCGAGCGCCGCGGACCCGGATGTACTGCATGGCCCAGGATTTTACTCGGCCCGTCAATGGGCTTTGCACCCCGCCATCGCTCCCGACGATCCCCTACCGCCCCGCGGTAAGCGCCCAAAAATGCCGCAAAACAGCACGAACGCGTTCGGATTGCCAGGTCGCGCGCCGGGGGCTGCCCGACTACAATAGCCCTCCATTGGCACGGCTCGAGGGCGGAAGTCATGGCACGCGGAGTGAACAAGGTCATTCTCATCGGCAATCTCGGCCGCGATCCCGAGACGCGCGCCATGCCTTCCGGCACGAGCGTGTGCAACATCAACATCGCGACCAGCGAGAGCTGGAAGGACCGCCAGTCGGGTGAGCAGCAGGAGCGCACCGAGTGGCACCGCGTCGTGATGTTCAACCGCCTCGCGGAAATCGCAGCCGAGTACCTTCACAAGGGCTCGCAGGTCTACATCGAGGGGAGCCTGCGCACACGCAAGTGGCAGGACAAGCAGGGTGTCGAGCGGTACACGACCGAGATCGTCGCGAACGAGATGCAGATGCTCGGCGGACGTGGCGGCGGCGCCGGCGCTGGCGCCCCGGCAGCGGAGGGCGGCCGCGAGAGGTCCGAGACGGAGCCGGTCGCGGCGGCTGGCGGGACGGAGCGCGACGAATTCGATGACGATATCCCGTTCTAGCGCACCAAGTGCGGCGGCCGGCCGATATCACATCAAGACGTTCGGCTGCCAGATGAACGAGTACGACTCCGCCCGGATGGCGGATGTGCTCGAGGAGCGCGCGGGTCTCGCGCCCACGGCCGATCCGACGGCCGCGGACGTGCTCATCATGAACACCTGCTCCGTGCGCGAGAAGGCGGAGGAGAAGGTCTTCTCGTTGCTCGGCGAGTGGCGGCGGCTCAAGGCGCGGCGCCCACACGTGATCATCGGCGTTGGCGGTTGCGTCGCCTCGCAGGAGGCGGGCGGCATTCTCGAGCGCGCGCCGTTCGTCGATCTGGTGTTCGGGCCGCAAACGCTGCACCGGCTCGGCGACATGCTCACGGAGCTGCGCCGCACGGGTCGGCCCATGGTCGATGTGAGCTTCCCCGAGATCGAGAAGTTCGACCGGCTGCCCGAGCCGCGCGCGGACGGCGCGACGGCGTACGTCTCGATCATGGAGGGGTGCAGCAAGTACTGCAGCTTCTGCATCGTTCCGTACACGCGCGGCGAGGAAGTCAGCCGGCCGTTCGGCTCGGTGCTCGCCGAGGTGCGCCAGCTTGCCGAGCAGGGCGTAACGGAAGTGACTCTGCTCGGCCAGAACGTGAACGCCTACCGCGGGCCGATGGATGACGGCGTGCTGGCCGATCTCGCGACACTCATCCATCACGTCGCCGCGGTCCCGGGGATCCAGCGCATCCGCTTCACGACATCGCATCCCAACGAGCTCGACGAAAGCCTGATCGAGGCCTTCGGCAGCGTGCCGAAACTCGCGAGCCATCTTCATCTCGCCGTGCAGAGCGGCTCCGACCGCGTGCTCGCGCGCATGAAGCGCGGCTACACCGCCCTTGAATTCAAGGACCGGATCCGCAGAGTGAGGGCGGTGCGTCCTCACCTCAGCATCTCCACCGACCTCATCGTGGGCTTTCCCGGCGAGACGGAGCGCGACTTCGAGGCGACGCTTGAGCTCGTCGCCGATGTCGACTTCGATCAGTCGTTCAGCTTCATCTACAGCCGACGTCCCGGGACGCCCGCGGCCTCGCTCCCGGACGAGGTGCCGTACGAGGTCAAGCAGGCGCGGCTGGCCGCGCTTCAGGCGCAGCTCGAGCGCCAGGCGCGCACGATCAGCGAGCGGATGGTGGGCTCGCAGCAGCGCGTACTCGTCGTGCGGCCGGCGCGCCGCGATTCGCGAGAGCTCGCGGGACGCACCGAGAACAATCGCTGGGTGAATTTCGCCGGTCCCGCGGAGCTTCTCAATCGCTACGCCGACGTGACGATCACCGCGGCGCTGCCTCACAGCTTGCGAGGGCGTTTGGCCGTTGCCTGAGCCCGTGTCCGCCACTCCTACCGTCCCGCAGCGCGAATTCGAGTTCGAGCCGACCGACAACGCGCGGCTCGCCAATCTCTGCGGCCCACTGGATGAGAATCTGCGGCTCGTCGAGTCGCGTCTCGGCGTCGTCGTGCGCCGGCGCGGCGACAGCTTCCGCGTGACGGGCCAGCGCGCCCCGCAGGCCGAGGAGACGCTGCGCGAGCTATTCCGGGTCGCGCAGGAGGAGGAGGTGACGCCGGAGCGCGTGCATCTCGCGCTGCGCGAGGTCGAAGTCCGCGATCACGAGGACGCTCCGGCGGCCCCCGAGACCGGCGGTCCCGATCCGGGCGAGCCGGTGATCCGCGTGCAGCGTGGCGTCATCCGGGCGCGCGGCGCGCATCAGCGCGCCTATCTCGCTCAGATCCGCGCGCGCGATCTGACCTTCGGCATCGGTCCGGCCGGAACAGGCAAGACGTATCTCGCAGTCGCGTGCGCCGTCGAGGCGCTCTCGACCGAGCGGGTGCGCCGCATCGTGCTGGTGCGCCCGGCGGTCGAAGCGGGCGAACGGCTCGGCTTTCTGCCAGGCGATCTCACGCAGAAAGTCGACCCCTATTTGAGGCCGATGTACGACGCACTCTACGAGATGCTCGGCTTCGATCGGGTTGCGCGGCTCATCGAGCGCAACGTCATCGAGGTCGCGCCGCTCGCGTTCATGCGCGGCCGCTCGCTCAACGACTCGTTCATCATTCTCGACGAGGCGCAGAACACGACCATCGAGCAGATGAAGATGTTTCTGACGCGCATCGGGTTCGGCTCGAAGGCTGTCGTGACCGGGGATCCGACCCAAACCGACCTCCCTCCCGGGCGCATCTCGGGACTGCGGCACGTGATCGCCGTACTGAGCGGCGTCGAGGGCGTCGCCTTCACGTTCTTCGACGCCCGCGATGTCGTGCGGCATCCGCTCGTACAGCGGATCGTGCAGGCCTACGAGGCCCAAGGCGACCCGAAGTGAGCTCGTCCGCGGGTACGCTCCGCGTCGATCTCACGCGCGCGAGGCGCATGCGCGCTCCGAGCGCGGGCGACATCCGCGACTGGGCGTGCGCCGCGCTCGGGCGCCGCGCACGCGGCCGCGAGCTCGCGGTGCGCATCGTCGGCGCTCGCGAGAGCCGCCGACTCAATGCGCGCTACCGCGGGCGGGACGAGCCGACGAACGTCCTGTCGTTCCCGGCCGCCGAGCACCTCGTGCGGATGCTGCCTTCGCCCTCCGCGCGGCCGCCGCTCGGGGATCTCGTGCTCTGCTCGTCCGTGGTCGCGAGCGAGGCGCGCCGGCAGGGCAAGAGCTTGCGCGCCCACTGGGCGCATTTGATCGTGCACGGCGCGCTGCATCTGATCGGCTACGATCACGTGCAGCCGCTCGATGCGCGGCGCATGGAGCGGCGCGAAATCGCCGTCCTGCGCCGGCTGGGATTCGCCAATCCCTATCGGAGTGCCTGATGTCCCAGAACGACGGCAGCAGCGCGACCGGCCGCTGGCTCAAACGCACCCTCAAATCCTTCTCCGGCGAGCCGCAGGATCGCGAGGAGCTCATCGAGCTGCTTCGCGATGCGGGGGAGCGCGGCGTCGTCGACGCCGACGCGACGCGCATGCTCGAGGGCGTGCTCGAGGTCTCCGACCTGCAGGTGCGGGACATCATGGTGCCGCGGGCGCAGATGGTGTTCGTGCGCCGCGACGATCCGCCGGGGCGCATCCTGCCGGCCGTGATCGAGTCGGGACATTCGCGCTTTCCCGTCATGGACGAGAATCGCGACGACATCGTCGGGATCCTGCTCGCCAAGGACCTGCTGCGCCTTGCGCCCGCGGCGAGCGAGCGCGACGAGAACGGCGCGTCGAGTGCTCAATCGCGGGCCGCCGCCGCGACGCGCTTCGACATTCGCGAGTACATGCGCCCGGCGGTTTTCGTGCCGGAATCGAAGCGGCTCAACGTGCTGCTCAGAGACTTCCGCCGCGGCCGCAATCACATGGCGATCGTCGTGGACGAGTACGGCGGGGTGTCCGGCCTCGTCACGATCGAGGATGTGATCGAGGAGATCGTCGGCGAGATCGAGGACGAGTTCGATGTCGAGGACGACCGCAACATTCGCAAGGAGGAGCCCCGGCAGTTCACCGTTCGAGGCGTGACGCGCCTCGAGGAGTTCAACGAGTACTTCGGCACGGAGCTCGCCGGGGACGGTTTCGACACCGTTGCGGGTCTCGTCATGAACCGCCTCGGACACCTGCCGCGCCGCGGCGAGACGCTCTCGATCGACGGCCTGGAATTCCGCGTGATGCGCGCCGACCGCCGGCGCATCGACACGGTGCGCGTCGTGAGCGCCCGGGACGTGACCCCGCCGGACGAGCGTGCCGCTGGCGGGGTGGAATGAGACTCGCGCTCGAGAGCACCGCCTCGCGCGGCGTCCTCGCAACTGTCGCCGGAGTACTGCTCGCCGCCGCGTTCGCGCCGCTCGAGTGGTGGCCGCTCGCGATCCTCTGTCCAGCGGCGCTCATCGGGCTGTGGCAGGGCGCGAGTCCGCGAACGGCCGCCTGGAGCGGCTTCTGGTTCAACGTCGGCACGTTCGCCGTCGGCACTTACTGGCTGTACGTCAGCATTCACCACTTCGGGAATGCACCGCTCGCGCTGGCGTTCTTCCTGATGGGCGGTCTGGTCGGCATCATGGCGCTCTACGGCGCGCTGCTCGGCTACGTCGTCGCCCGGTGGCTTCCGCCCGCGGGCGCGCTGCGCTGGATGGCGGGCATTCCAGCGGCGTGGGTCTTCGTCGAATGGTGGCGCGGCTGGTTTCTGAGCGGCTTCGGGTGGCTCTCGCTCGGATACTCCCTGACGGGTACCTGGCTCGGCCGCGGCCTCGCGCCGATCCTCGGCGTATACGGCCTGACGGCCCTGCTCGTCGTGGCCGCCGGAGCGCTCGTGACGCTCATTCGAGGCAGCGGGCGCGAGCGGTTGATTGCGCTCGCCGTGCTCGCCGCGCCCGCGGTTGCCGCAGTGCCTCTCGCGAGCGTGGGCTGGACGCACCCGGTCGGAAAGCCCGT
This sequence comes from Steroidobacteraceae bacterium, assembly GCA_036495325.1. Taxonomy (GTDB): domain Bacteria; phylum Pseudomonadota; class Gammaproteobacteria; order Steroidobacterales; family Steroidobacteraceae; genus JASHUC01. The sequence goes on along the minus strand of DASXNC010000380.1, from coordinate 1,020 downwards.
CGGCGTCGCGGTCGTGCAGGGCGCGATTCCGCAGGATGAGAAATGGCAGGACTCGCATCGCGATGCGACGCTCGCGATCTACCGCGAGCTCACCGAGAGGGCGCTCGGGACGCCCATCATCGTCTGGCCGGAGGCGGCCCTGCCGGATGAGGCCAACAATCTGACGGACTATCTGATCGGCCTCTACCGCGACGCGCACCCGCGCGGCTCGGCGTTGCTCATCGGGGCGGTGCGTTCGGACGGCGATGACGTCTACTACGACTCGGTGCTGAGTCTCGGTACGCAGATCGGCTGGTACAACAAGCAGCATCTCGTACCGTTCGCCGAGTTCTTTCCGGTGCCGCACTTCATACGCACCTGGCTGCGGCTCATGAGCCTGCCCTATTCCGATCTCACACGCGGCAAGCCCGGGCAGCCGCCGCTCTCGGCTGGAAGCCTCCGGATCGCCGCAACAGTTTGTTACGAGGACGCGTATGCGAGCTCGGAGCTTCCGGTCGTCTCAGATTCCGACGCCCTGGTAAACGTGAGCAACGACGCTTGGTTCGGCCACTCGACGGCACGGTATCAGCACCTGCAGATCTCGCAGATGTTCGCCATGCAGATCGGCCGTCCGCTGATCCGGGCGGCAAATGACGGCATCTCCGCGGTGATCGGCCCGCGCGGGGAGATCATCGCGCAGGCGCCTCAGTACCGGCCCTTCGTGCTCAAGGCGGTGATCCCGGCGTATCGAGGGCTCACGCCCTTCGACCGCTACGGGAATTGGTTGATTATTTCTCTTGCCGCCTTCACGCTCGTCCTGGTGCTCGGCTACGGCCGGCTCTCCCGCGCGGCGGTTCGCCAGCCCGGGGAGGAGGCTGGCGCGCCGGGTGCTCCCGCAGCGGCACGGGTACACCGAATGCTGCGAGATGTGTCATAAATACAGGCTGCCCAGGGCGCGGATGCGGTGCCCTGGCCGCGAATGCGGCCCGCGTTGCGAGAAGTGAACCTCGAGCGGTGCAGCCCGGTCTACCGCCGAAGTCG
>DASXNC010000379.1:0-5603 GCA_036495325.1 Steroidobacteraceae bacterium | reverse complement strand
TCCCAGTGATATTCGGCGATACCGGGATCGTAGGCGGAGAGAGAGCGGAAGGACGCAAGGGCGCTCTCGCCGTGGTGTTGCGCCTCATCGAGGCGGCCTGTGTCCGACAGCACACCGGCGAGATCCTCCTCCGCGAATGCCTGCAGGTGCGCGAGGTCGGCATTTTCCGGCGCCGCGCGCGTGAGCGTCTGTACGAGCCGAAGCTCCTTCTCGTACTCCGTCCGTGCACTGGGAGCGTCGTGCCGGTATTGGAGAAGCTCCCCGATGCGGCTATAGCCGAGCGTCAGGGTGCGTGCGGCGAGCGGATCGCTCGGATCGGAGGCGTGGAGGGACTCGAGCATCGCGATCGACTGGCGCATCTCGTCCGCGGCACCCGCGAGATCCCCGCGAATCTTGAACAGCTTGTAGCCATGATCGAGCCGGCTGGTCGCATAGTAGTAGCGGAAGAGCCGATTGGCAGGCGCCTGCGCCGCAAGGAGCGCGCTGCGAGTCACCGTTTGCTCGGAGTAGGTCAGGGCGCCCGCCGCATCGCCTTGCGACCATAAAAGGTCGCTCAACTTGCCGGATGCGACGATCAGATCGCGCTGGGCCTCGATGTCGCGGGGTGATCCCTCGAGACTCGCCTCGAGCAGCGCAAAAGCGTGACGGAGGCTCACGAGTGCACCGGCGTAGTCGCCCACGTTCGCCTCGCGCACGCGTCCCTGCAGGTCCCCGAGCCGCAGATATGCGGCCGCGAGCTCGTGCTGCAAGCGTGGATCGCCCGAGGCATCCTTCGAGAGGCTGTCGAGATACTGCACGGCGGTGTTGATCAGCAGCCGCCGACTGCCCGCCGCGCCCGGCAGGTCGCGTATCGAGTCGTGAATCTCGAAGATCAGCGTCTTCGCGAGCCTGCGCACGTCGTCGAAGCGCTGCTCGGCGCGCTCGCGCTGCCGCTCGGCAATGCGTGCCTCGCGGGTGGTCATGATGATGCCCCCGATAAGCGCGGCGGCAACGAGCGCGAAGGCGGCGACCGCCCATGTGTGCCGCGCAACAAAGCTCGAGGCCCGGTAGCGGATCGTCGGGGCGCGAGCCGTGACCGGACGGTGCGCAAGATGGCGGCGAACATCCTGCGCGAGCTGCTCGACCGTTCCGTAGCGCCGCTCGGTCTCGCGGCTGAGCGCCTTCAGCACGATGTTGTCGAGATCGCCGCGCAGGCGGCGGCTCAACTTCTCCGTTGAGCCCTCCGCGGGGCCGCCGGGCCCGGTGCGGGGCGCGCTTGTACGCTGCAACAGCGGCAGCGCACCGCGGGTGAGAGTGACGCCCTGACGTACGACGGTGCTCGGCTTCTTGAGCGGCGGATCGAGCACGGCCTTCGCTACGTCGCGCGTGATGCGGTCGGAGCCTCGATAGGGCCGCGAGCCGGTCAGCAACTCATACAGAATGATCCCGAGCGAGTAGACATCGCTTGCCGCGGTGACTGGCCCGCCATTCATCTGCTCCGGGCTCGCATACTCCGGCGTCAGAATTCGCATCGTGTTGATGGTCGCGTCCGCGGCGGCGGGGATCACGCTCGGCTCGAGCGCCTTTGCGATTCCGAAGTCGAGCAGCTTCGGCGTGCCGTCGGGCGTCACGAGGATATTGCTCGGCTTGAGGTCGCGGTGAATCACCATGCGTTGGTGCGCGTACTGCACCGCCGAGCAGACTTCGAGGAACAGCTCGAGGCGTGCGCGCACATCGAGCCGCCGCCCGAGGCAGTATCGCGTGATCGGCTCGCCTTCGATCAGCTCCATCACGAGGTACGGCACGCCCTCATCGGTCGTGCCGCCGTCGAGCAGGCGTGCGATGTTCGGATGCGCGAGGCTCGCGAGGATCTGTCGCTCGGCGCGCAAGCGCTGCGCGACGAACTCCGCGTCGACGCCGGCGCGCACGACCTTGATCGCTACCCACTGCCGGTATTCGTCGTCCGCGCGTACGCCCTGATAGACCTGGCCCATGCCGCCGCCGCCGATCTCCGCGAGCAGGCGATAAGCGCCGAAGCGGCGCCCCTCGAGTGGACTGCGCGAAGCGCGCGCGTGAGCTTGCGAGGCAAGCTGCGCGTCCGCGTCGAGCACTGCGGGGACAGGCGTGTCGAGGAAGCGGCTACCCGTTTCGGGGGTCATGGCAACGCTCGGGTTATATCCGAGACTATATAAGGAATTCGGTCGCTTGAGACCGTTGAGATGCGATTCCCCGGGCCGGACCTTATTATGTCCGCTCGCATCATCGACCGATGGGGGAAGTCATCCGATGCTCCGATACGGCCTCACCGTCTCGAGCGCTCTCGCGCTCGCCGCCTGGTGTGTGATCCCCGCGGCCGCTGCCCCGCGCGCAGCACCCGCTCAGCGCGCAGCGCCGACATTCACCGCCGAGCAAGCCTCGGCAGGCAAGCAGGCCTATGCCGCGCAATGCGCGAGCTGCCACGGCCGCACCTTGAGTGGGAGTGAGTTCGCGGGCGCGCTCAATGGCAATCAATTCAGCCAGGACTGGGGCGGAAAGACGGCCGAGGCGCTCTTCACCTTTGTCCGCACGAGGATGCCGCCGACGAAGCCGAACTCGCTCACGCCGGAGGCGGCCGCGGCCGTCGTCGCCTATTTGATCGAGGTGAACGGCGGCGCCGCAGGGCAAGTGGCGCTGCCTGTTGCGGCAGGCGCGCTGGCCGCGATGCGTCTTCCGCGCAATCCCGTCGCACCCTCGAGGGCGATGATGCCGCTCTCGCCACTTTCGCCGCCGGTGCCGCGGCTAGTGCTTGCGAATCCGCTCGACGGCATCACCCCCGTCACCGCGGCGATGCTGCAGAGCCCGCCGGCGAGCGAGTGGCTCGTTTGGCGGCGCACCTACGATGATCACGGCTTCAGCCCCTTGAAGCAGATCGACCGGCAGAACGTCCGCGAGCTGCGCGTCGCCTGGACGTGGTCGCTCGCGAACGGCCCGGACGAGACGACCCCGCTCGAGCACGACGGCGTGCTGTTCGTGAACGGCTACGGGGACGTGGTGCAGGCGCTCAATGCGGCGACGGGGGATCTGCTCTGGCAGTATTCGCGCCGTTTGCCGGATGATGCGCAGCCCTCCATCAAGCGCAACCTCGCGCTCTATCAGGACAGGCTGCTCGTGCCGACCTCCGACGATCACCTCGTCGCGCTCGATGTGCACACGGGCGCAGTCGTCTGGGACTCGCCCGTCGTCGACTATCGGCAGACCTGGCGCCTGACGGGCGGCCCTCTCGTCGCAAGCGGCAAAGTCATGCAGGGCGTTTCGGGCCAGGCACCGGGTGGGGGCGAGATCGTCGCGTTCGACTTCGCAACGGGACGCGAAGTATGGCGTTTCCACACCATCGCTCGCCCCGGAACGCCGGGCGGCAACACCTGGAACGGCTTGCCGCTCGCGAAGCGCAACGGCGCCTCTGTTTGGACCGCCGGCAGTTACGATCCGCAGCTGCACCTCGCGTACTTCGGCGTCGGTCAGACGTATGACACCGGGCCTCTGCTGCACCCGATCGGCGAGCCCGGCATCACGAACGACGGCCTGTTCACGGATTCGACTCTCGCGATCGATCCGGACACGGGCCGGCTCGCCTGGTACTTCCAGCACATGCACAACGACCAGTGGGACCTCGACTGGGCGTTCGAGCAGCAGCTGATCCGCTTCCCGGTGGACGGGAGCGCGCGCAAGCTCGTCGTCACCTCCGGCAAGCTCGGCATCTACGAGGGCATGGACGCCGCAACCGGCCGATTCACCTTCTTCAGGGACGTCGGCCTGCAGAACGTCGTCAGCTCGATCGATCCGCGCACCGGCGAGATGACGATCAATCCCGCGGTCGTCGTCGGCGACGGCAAGCCGCATACGATCTGCCCGCACGCGGGCGCCGGCCACAGCTGGACAGCCGCGTCCTACGATGCGGCATCGCGCGTCGAGTTTGTTTCGCTCAATGAGGCGTGCATGGATTTGATCCCAGCGCCCAAGGGCGAGCGACCCAATCTCTCCTCGGGCGTCGATTGGTTCATCCGCCCGACACCGGGGAGTGATGGCAAATACGGCAGGGTCGAAGCATTCGATCTCGCGACGGGCAAGGCGCGCTGGATCGAGCGGCAGCGCGCGCCCGAGACCACCTGCACTCTGGCAACTGCGGGAGGTGTAGTGTTCGAGGGCTCGCTGGACCGGTATTTGAAGGCGTACGACGCGGCAACGGGCAAGACGCTCTGGCAGGTCCGCTTGAACGATGTGCCGAACTCGTGCCCGATCACTTTCAGCGTGCAGGGCCGGCAGTACCTCGCCGTGACGGTAGGCAGCGGCGGTCCGCTCACGCAGACATACTCCGTCCTCGTTCCGGAGATCTCAAATCCGCCCGCGCACGGAGCGGAGGTGTGGGTTTTCGAGCTGCCGCCGAAGGTCGGCGACGCGCAGGGGTAGCCTCGCGGGGCTCGCGGGGCCAGGCTCGCGCGGCGAGGTGCGCACGGCGGCGCGACGGCGCTCGATGCTCAACGTTGCGCGAGCGTCCTGCGCGCCGCGGCCAGGCGCCTGCGCAGCGATGGAATCTGCCGCGCGACGGCTGGATCGGCTGCGAGCCGGCCGAACGCCTGATCCACCGTATCGAGTCCGAGCGTAAGCCCGGTGCGCGTCGTAACGCGCCGCAGCGCGCCCTGAAAGCCGGGGTCGGACTCGAGCTCCGTCTCCCCGAGAGCCTGGGCCTTTCCGATGATGTCGCTCAATGCCGCGACGGCGCGAGCCGCACCTTCCGGCGAGCTCAGACTGCCTGGCTGCGTGACTCGACCAACCTCGGGCAGGCTCTGCGCGAAGCGTCTCAATGCCTCCGCCTGTCGCGCGTCGCGCGGGTGATTCTGATGCATGACCGCCTGCGCGGCGCCCATGATCGCAAACGGCGCAAGCGCCGCGTGGCTCAGGACCGGCCCGCCCGAGATCACACCGCCTCCGGCAAGTGCCACGAATGCGAGTCCGCCGATTCCGTGGACCACGTGCAACACCCGGTGTTCGATTGCGAACACCGCGTGCAGAACGGCGCGCACCGGCGCGAGCAAGAATCCGCCCGCCACAATCAGGCTCACGAGTGCAGGTGTGGATTGGCCCGCGAGACTGAAATGCTGATACGCCGCGAAGGCGCCAGAGGCGATCACGAGGTTGAGCGCGTGAAGGACGAATCGTCCGACAACTGAGCCGCCGCGTCGGCCGCCCGCCGCACTCGGCCCAAGCTGCTGGTCAGCGCCGAGCGGGCCGCCAACGAGCCGCGGGTCCGAGCCGGCCTGTGCCCGATCACCGTCCAGCGTGCGCATGCGCGAGTCGCCTCGCCTTTGATCGCCCTCAGCTGCCCGTCGCGGGACAGCTGAATTGCTTTGCTTTCTCGGCCTGTGGCGGCTGCAGGTGCCAGCCGGCGGGGATCTCGAACTGATCTGCGGGAATGCTCGACGTGTCGATTCCCGTCGTTTCGGTAGTGAACGAGATGATCTGGGCCATCTGCGGCTGCTGCGGGGCCGCCGCACCCGGTGCGCCCGAAGCCTGCCCCGGGCCCGTCGCGGCATTGGCCGCTGCCGCAGCGGTTGGATCGGCGGCCTGGTTCGCCGCATCCGCGGCCG
>DASXNC010000378.1:0-3576 GCA_036495325.1 Steroidobacteraceae bacterium | reverse complement strand
CAGTGAGCCACGCCGCGGCCGCGCGCGCCACGGGCCGCACTGCGCGCATCGTCGTGGTCGAGCGCGCGCGGCGCGAGGAGCGCGGCGGAGCCACACGCTGGACGAGCTCGTGGTTTCGCATCACCGAGGACCGCAGGCTCGACCCCGCATTCGTCGCGCGTATGCGCGAGGTGTCCGGTGGCCTGGCGGATCTCGATTACTGCCGAACGCTCGAGCGCGAGGTAACCGAGACCCTCGCATTTCTCGAACGCAACGGCGTCGAGCTCATCTATTTCAAACAACCTTTCGCAAACCGCAACACTGGCGGTGGACTCGGCATGCCGGCGCGCGGCGGACTCGGGATCGTCGAAGGCTTGTGTGCCGTTCTCGAGCGCACCGCCGGCGTCGAGTTTCTGTACGAGACCGAGGCGCTGCGGCTCGAGCTCGCCGAGGACGGCCGCATCAAGGGGGTCCTGGTGCGCAGCCGCGACGGGGGGGCGCGGACGCTCCACGCCTCACGCGGCGTGATCATCGCCTGCGGAGGGTTCGAGGGGAACGCCGAGATGCTCACGCGCTATCTCGGGCCGCGCGCCTGCGACTTGCCGCCGATCGCACCGACCCTGCGCAACAACACGGGCGACGGGGTACGCATGGCGATGGAAGTCGGGGCGGCGACCGCCGGCCAGTTCGACATGTTCCATGGCGAGCCGATCGACGCGCGCTCGAGCAAGCCGGACGCCGTGGTCTACGCCTATCCCTTCGGTGTCCTGGTCAACTCGCGCGCCGAGCGCTTCTACGACGAGGGCAAGGACAGCTTCGATTCCACGTTCGAGGAGCTCGCGTTCGAGATCTGGCGTCATCAGGGTCAGAAGGCGTTCCTGATCGGCGATCAGACCACCACCTCGATAGAGCCGGTGCAGGCGATCATCCTGACCGACCAGCCGCCGGTGACCGGCGCGACGCTTCGGGAGCTCGCCGTCGCGCTCGGCCTCGATCCGCAGGCGCTCGAGCGTACCGTGGCCGCCTACAACGCTGCGTTAGGCGCGGGAGAATTCGATCCGCGCAGGTTCGATGGCAAATGCACTCGCGGCCTCACCCCGCCGAAGTCGAACTGGGCAATGCCTCTCGAGCGCCCGCCGTTCATCGGGTATCCGCTCACCTGCGCGATCACGTTCACTTTTGGCGGTGTACGCACCGACAGTCTTGCCCGAGTGCTCACGCCCTCGGGGACGGTGATCCCGGGGCTCTACGCGGCAGGCGAGGTCACTGGTCTCTACTATCATCAATATCCTGCGGGGACTTCGGTCCTGCGGGCCGCGACGTTCGGGCGCCTGGCCGGCGCACACACCGCGCGCAATAGATGAGGAGGGATGCCATGCCCACGGTGTACGACTATCTCGACTCCGGCAACGGCTACAAGGTCCGCCTTCTGCTTGCGCACCTTAAGCGGCCGTACCGCTGGATCGAGCTAGACATCATGGAGGGCCGGACGCGCACGCCCGAGTTCCTCGCCAAGAATCCGAACGGCCGGATTCCGACTCTCGAGCTCGACGACGGCACGTGCATTGCGGAGTCGAACGCGATCCTCTGGTACCTAGCGGAGGGCACGGCATTCGTACCCGACGAGCGGATCGGCAGGGCGCAGGTGTTGCAGTGGATGTTCTTCGAGCAGTACAGCCACGAACCCTATGTAGCGACCCCGCGCTTCATCCTGAAGCATCTGCCACCCGATTCGCCGCGGCGCGCGGAGCTGCCGCACCGGCTCGCCCAGGGCCGCGCCGCGTTGGCAGTGATGGACGCGCATTTGAAAGCACGGCCCTTCTTCGTCGGCGCGCGCTACTCGATCGCCGACATCGCCCTTTATGCGTACACGCACGTCGCGCACGAGGCCGGCCTGGACCTTGCATCCTACCCGAGCGTGCGCGCGTGGCTGACCCGCGTTGCGGAGCAGCGGGGGCATATCCCAATCACATGGAGGCCGGCCGGATGAAGGTCGTCGACGCGGGTCACATGCAGTGGGGTGGTAGCCTCACCGCGCATCGCTCTGGTCGCATGTCGCACAAGATTCTGTTCGAGGGCGAAGAGGGCAGCCCCGACAATTACCTCTTGGTTCTGGCGAACGAGGGTTCCGACTACTACTCCCCGCGTCATCGTCACGCGTGGGATCAGGTGCGGTTCTGCCTCGAGGGCTCCATTCCGATCGGTCGCGATCTGAAGGTCGATGCGGGCGAGATCGGCTACTTTCCGGAAGGGGTGCACTACGGGCCCCAGGAAGGCGGCCCGGACCGCATCGTGCTTCTGCTGCAGATCGGCGGGGCGAGCGGGCTCGGCTACTTGAGCGCCGCGCAGCTCGAGGAAGGTCGCAGGCGACTCCTCGAGGAAGGGGTGTTCGAAGAGGGCGTATTTCGCCGCTCGAGCGGGGAGGGCAAGCACAACGAGGACGGGTACGAGGCGATCTGGCGCGTGATGACCGGACGGCCACTCGCTTACCCGAAGGCGCGCTATCGATCGCCGATCGTCATGCGGCCCGACGGATTCGTCTGGCGCGAGATGCCGGGCATGCCGGGCGTGCGCCTCAAGATACTCGGGGCGTTCGCCGAGCGCGGCCTGTCCCTCGAGCTCGTATCGATCGCACCCGGCTCGACCTACGTTGTACCGCCTGCGGGCTCGCTGCGGTTTTTGTTCGTGCGGACCGGTGAGGGAGAGTGCGGGAGCGAACCGTTCCAGTCCTCGACTGCCGTCCGGCTCGCGTTGGGCGAAGCGGCGAGCATCCGGGCGAATACGCCGACCGAGATCCTTGCGATTAGCGTGTCGTCGCTCGGCTCGTGATGCGCCGGCGGCTCTGCACCGGCCGATCCCGAGCGGGAGGCCGGCGCGCTCAGACGGCCGCTGGCGCGAGCCGCCTGCCGCGAATCAGATCGGCGCCTTTCTCGGCAACCATGATGGTCGGCGCGTTGGTGTTGCCACCCGGAACGTTCGGCATGACGGAAGCATCTATGACCCGCAGCCGCTCGAGACCGCGCACCTTCAGCGCCGCATCGACCACCGCGCCCGCATCGAGACCCATGCGGCACGTACCGACCGGATGGTTGGTGATCTGCCCGGTCTCGCGGATGTAGCGTTCGAGGTCCGCATCGGAGGTGCGCTCCGGGCCGGGCATGATCTCCCGCGGGATGAGGCTTCTCAAGGGCTCTTGCGCGTAGATCTCGCGGGCCGCGCGGATGCCGCGGATCATCCGCGCGACATCGCTCGGCTCAGTGAACAGATTGAAAAGGATGCGCGGGGCGTCCGCGGGATTCGCCGAACGGAGCGTGACGACGCCGCGGCTTTCCTCACGGATCATCGACACCGCGACCGCGAGTCCGTGATCCGGTGCCCTTTTCACGAGCGGATACCAGATGCGCGCCCCCGGTTCGGCGGCAGCGCCGCCCGCGGGGCAGGTGAGCTGCATGTCGGGGCGATCGAGCCCAGGCGCGGTGCGCACGAAGACATTCCCGGCGCAGGCGTTCGTCGCGAAGGGGCCCGTGCCGACGAGCGCCCAGCGCAGCACGGAGAGCACCGCCCGATCGAAGCGGAGATGTTTGAGGAAGGTCCGCG
>DASXNC010000377.1:0-3567 GCA_036495325.1 Steroidobacteraceae bacterium | reverse complement strand
GTGTCGCCGATCCGCGCGAACGACCAGACATGGATGGCTGGGCCGGAGATTTACGGGCCAGGGACGGCAAAGGCAGTGACTTAAAAACGATGACGAAATCCGAGCTCATCGAGATCATCACGGCCAAGCAGAAACATCTGCCCGCGAAAGATGTGGAGCTCGCGCTCAAGCAGATCCTCGAGATCATGAGCGATGCGCTCTCGCAGGGGGAGCGGATCGAGATCCGCGGCTTCGGCAGCTTCTCGCTGCACTTCCGGCCGCCGCGGCAGGGGCGCAACCCCAAGACCGGCGAGGCCGTGGCGCTCTCCGGCAAGTACGTGCCGCATTTCAAGCCCGGCAAGGACCTGCGAGAGCGCGTGAACGACGGCGCCGACAGGCCGATCAGGGACTGAATGGCGCGGAAGCCTTCCGAGCTCTGATGCGCGGCGTGCCCCATCGAGGCGGCTCACCGGGACGAATCGCCGGCGGCTCCGCCTGAGCGGATCATGTTCGAGCTCTCCCCGTATCTTCTCGCCGCGGCATTCGTCGCGGTGGGAATTGCGGCGTGGCTGCTCGGAAAACATGGCGGCGCGCGCACCGTGCGCCTGCCGCGAGACTATTACATCGGGCTTGATCACCTCATCAATGACCGCTTCGATCGGGCGGCCGAGGTGTTCACGCGCGTCGGCGCCTCGAAGGAGGATGCGGCCGAGATTCAATTCGCGCTCGGGAGCCTGTTTCGCAAGCGCGGGGAAGTCGACCGGGCGATCGACGTGCATACGCGTCTCAAGGACCAGGGGCCGCCCGCGATCCGCGACCGCGCCGCTTTCGCACTCGCGCTCGATTTCCTGAGTGCTGGACTCATGGATCGCGCGGAGCGGCTCCTGGAGGAGCTCGCAGCCTCGCGCGAGCACCGGCGCGATGCACTCGAGCACCTGCTGCGCATCTACGAGCAGCAGGGCGACTGGGCGAAGGCACTCAAGGTCTTCCACGATCTGCCGCCCGAGCTCAAGAAGGAGCGGCGCAGCGTCGCCGCGCACTATCTGTGCGAGCTTGCCGAGCACGCGATCCTGGAGGGCGACATGGAGCGTGCCCGGGCGCTGCTCAAGCAGGCGCGGAGCCACGACGCGGCACTGCCGCGCGCCGAGATCCTGGCTGCGCGCATGCTCGAGACCCAAGGCGAGCCGCGCGCGGCTTTCGATCGCTATTCATGCGCGCTCGAGGCCGAACCCGGACTCGCCCTCGAGGTGATCCCCCGTATCATCGCGCTCAGCCGCGCTCTCGGGCAGGACGGCGTCGTCGAGCATCTCTCGGCACGCCTGAAGAGCTCGGGTCGGCTCACCTCGCGCCAGCTCGCATGGCTCCTCGCGACCGCGCTCCCTCAGGAGGATGCCGGCCGGCTGCAGCTCATCGCGGCCGATCCGACGGGCGCAGAGCTTGCCGCGGACGCCCCATCGCTTGGCAAGCTCCTCGTGCGCATCGGGGAGGCCGACGGGCGCTACCAGTGCGAGGAGTGCGGCCTGATGAGCGTCGGCTGGTTCTGGCGCTGCCCGAAATGCCGCGCTTGGGACGGCATGCGCCCGGCGGTGTTCAAATGGGCGGAGCGCACGGACGAGACGGTCATAGCACGTCGCTGAAAAGGCGCGCTCATCCGTTACACTTGGCGGCCCCGCTCACCCCTCCGGACGAGGAGCATCGCATGAGGTCCCACTCCCAATCGGTCATTCGCACGGCGGTATTCCCCGTCGCGGGTCGGGGTACGCGCTTTTTGCCCGCGACCAAGGCGAGCCCGAAGGAGATGCTCCCAGTCGTCGACAAGCCACTCATCCAGTATGCGGTCGAGGAAGCGCTCGAGGCGGGGGTGAGCCGGCTCGTCTTCATCACCGGCGCCTCGAAGCGCGCGATCGAGGATCACTTCGACTCGGATCAGGAGCTCGAGCACATGCTCGAGGCGCAGGGCAAGAGCGATCTGCTCAATCAGATCCGCAGCGTCCTGCCGTCCTATGCAGCGTGCATCTTCATCCGGCAGCCCGCGCCGCTCGGGCTCGGACACGCGGTGCTCTGCGCGCAGCCCGCGGTCGGCGCGGAGCCGTTCTTCGTGCATCTGGCCGACGATCTCATCCGGAGCGAGGCGGGAAATGTGGGGTGCCTGCATCAGATGGCGGACGTGTACGAGGCAAAGCGCGCCAGCGTACTCGGCGTCGAGGTCGTGCCGCGCAAGGACACCGAGAAATACGGCATCGTAGAGACCGAAGCCGACAAATCGGCGACGAGCCGGGTGCGCAGCATCATCGAGAAGCCGAAGCCCGTATCCGCGCCCTCGAGGCTCGCGGTCGTCGGCCGTTACGTGTTGACGCCCTCGATTTTCGAGCACCTCGAGAAGATCGGGCGCGGCAGCGGCGGAGAGATTCAGCTCACCGACGGCATCGCAGCGCTGATGCGCGAGGAGGCGGTCTATGCGTATCGCTTCACCGGCAAGCGCTACGATTGCGGTAGCAAGCTCGGCTACCTGCAGGCGACCGTGGAATTCGCGCTCGGTCATCCCTCGCTAGGCCGCGACTTTCGCAAGTATCTGCACGGGATGGTACGCTCGCCCTCCATGCGCAAGGGCCGGTGATCCGGCGCTGCGCCCGCCGCGGGGGCCCGAGCGCCCGTCGGCAATTCCCTACAAGGGCCTTACAGGAGGATCAAATGGCCAATCGTCGCACCACTGGCTCCCCCCGAACGGCGTCTCCGTCGCCGACGGAGACGTCCTCCGCACGGACCTCCGGCAACGCATCCCGAAAGAGCACGGCCGAGCACGCGCCGAGCGTTGGGCGCTCGCCGATGAAGGTATCAGCGGACACTCGCCGCGCGATGGTCGCCGAAGCTGCCTACCTGCGCGCCGAGCGTCGCGGGTTCGCCGCGGGCCACGAGGAGGAGGATTGGCTTGCGGCGGAGAAGGAGGTCGACGCGCTGCTGTCGGAGGAGCAGGGCGCGGCGCAATAGCCGGCTAGCGACCCGACCACAGCGCCCGTGCGGGGACCGCGGACGGCCGCGTCTCACGCTTGACGTGCCTCCGGTGGTGTAGTTATATATAACACCACTACAACAACTGCCCGACGGTCGGGCAGCCCCCCGGGGACCACGCGTCTTTCGCCGCATGGACGAGAAGACCTCACTGCTCGAGCAGCTGCGCATCGATCGCGGCGAAGAGAAGCGTGCGCCCGGACAGATCTCTCCGGGGGGGAGCGACTCCGGTGACGGAGGGCATTCCGACGGATTGAGTCGCGCCGAGCGCGAACGGATGCGCCGGACGATGCGGCGCTGGCGGCTCATGGCGGTTGTATGCGCGATCGTGGTACTCGGGCTCGGGGGCTTTCTCGGCTGGCAACGCTTCGGAAATCGACTGCTCGGGGCGGCTTCGTCCTCGGGCGGTGCGACCTCTGCATCCGGGGCGTCGGCCGATGCAACCGGAACGGCGGCTGGCGCATCAGAGGATACGGGGGCCGGCTCGACGGCACCCGGCGCTTCCGGTGAACGTTCCCCTGCAAGCTCTGGTCTAGGTTCTGGGGAGGCATCGGTGCTGGATGCCTCCGGGTACATCGT
>DASXNC010000376.1:0-4669 GCA_036495325.1 Steroidobacteraceae bacterium | reverse complement strand
TTGGCGAGATTTGCCTCGTCGCGCTGCGCGCTCGCCTGGGCCTGCTCGAGCGCGATCTGAAACGGACGCGAATCGATCTGAACGAGCGGGTCACCCTTTTTGACAGTCTGGCCTTCGCGGTAATAGACCTGAGTGAGGACGCCCGATACTTGTGACTGCACGACAGCCGTAGCAAGGGGAGTCACGGTGCCGAGCGCATCAAGATAGATCGGCACATCCGCCCGGGCGGCGGCCGCCTCCCCAACGGTGGCCACCGCACGGAATCGGGCGTTCGCGCCGGACTGATTTGCTGCGTTGCGGTGAGAAATAAACCAGCTGAGAACTGCGAGCCCGGCGAGGGCAAGCAGCGCCAGCACCACCGCTGCCACCCGAGAATGCCGCAGGCGCTGGCCCGTGTGGCGCCACCAGGGCTCGCGCAGCGCGAGATGTGGCACCGAAAGGTCGGTCGTTCGCGACATGTCGTTCATTCAAGCCCTGTCGTCCGAGGTCGACCTGCGGTCATGACCCGCGCGATCTCTGGCGCGACCATACTGGATGCTGCCCGGAGGCGCGAGATCCGTGCCACGAAAGGCGCAGCGGGAGGCATGGACGGCACGACTCGCGCTCTGAGCCCTCGGGCGCGCGGCGCACCGACAGCTCCGCGTACCCGTTTGGTGGAGTTTAGCGGGCATTTGGTTCCGCGCGCGAGCGGCGCAGCGGGAGCCTGCAATTGAGGCGATACAATACATTACAACGAAGTACTCAATACGTTACAAGGGAGTGCTCAATTCTGAGGGCGCGGGGAAGCTGCAGCCGGCCACGATGATCGCGCGCTCGAGCGCATGACGGCCGCGCCACGGGGGAGAGGCGTGTGCTTCGAGGGCGAGCCTGCGCCGGGGTTGGATTTCGAATTCACGCGGGCCGACGCTCACGCTCACGTCACTGAAATTGAGCCACTCACGCGTGAGGGCAAACTGACACTTATAGAACGCCTCCTTGGCGCTGAAGATCAGCGTCGCCATCTGCTGCGCCTGATCGGACTCCAGGGATTCGAGCCAGGCGAGCTCCTCGGATGTTGCGATCTGCCGCCAGAGGCGGCGGTGCACGGCCTCGCGACGCTCCGCGTCGAGCCCGAGTGCAGCGACGAACCTCGTGTGGCTGGCGACTGCGGCGCAGAATCCGGCCGTATGAGTGATGCTTCCCGCCATCCCCACCGGCCAGAGCGGCTCACGGTGAGGGCCGACGCGCAGGACGAAGTCGGGCACACCGAGCTGCTCGAGCGCGCGGCGCGCGCACGCACGACCCGCGGCGAACTCGCCCACGCGCTTTGGGACGGCACGCTCGACGTGCGCGGCCTCCTCGGGTGCGAGCACGCGCGGGTCGACCGGCCCGTGCGCCTCGAACGCTGCGACGGGCGCGGCGAAGAGACCGGCGATCGTCGGCGAGGGTTGAATCAAGCTGTCGGTGTCCATCGAATCATCCATCTCGTTCAGCAAAGATGCCATTGGCCTTTGGGGCTTGCAAAACCTTCAAAGATGTGCTTGAGCGCGTCAGTGCGGGGCGACAGGCGCACGCGGGTCCCAAATATGCTCGCACGTTCTCACAATTTGGTTGCCGGGCGCCTCCGCCGCCCAAACAAACGCCCTGCGAGGTTGTATGTATTGCTGTATGACGCCGGGAAATGTTAGAGTTGCAGGGGTTTGGTTGATACCCCCTCTAACCCGTCTCATCAAATCTTTTCAACGGGAGCCTGTACATGCCACGTCCACGTCGCCGCAAGAGAGTTCTTTGGACCTCCAGGGAGCTCAGCACCTTGAAGAAGCTCGCGGGGCGCCAGGGAGTCCGCCGCATCGCCAAGCAGCTCGGACGCAGCGAAGCGGCGGTGCGCTTCAAAGCCTGGCAGAAGCGCATCAAGCTCGCAGTCCGGAAGTAACTCTCCCCCGCGGGGTCCGTCCCGCCGACTGGTGGGTCGGGCCTTGCGGCCCGAGTGTGGCTGCGGCTGCCGTCCCCGGTGCGGAAACGGCTCCTCAGCCGCGCGTTCAAATGAACGTGATGCGAGTCCTGATCCCGGCGGTCTTCGCGGCGCTCGCCGCCGGGCCGCTTGCGGCACAGAACACACGCTCGGACGATGCCTCGGTCGCGCGCGCGAAGGCGTGCGACGCGGCGGTGGCGGGCAAGCATCTTTCAGACGCTGACTATCGCGCCTATCTGAAGGCGTGCCTCGCCTCCACGGGGCCGCCGGGCCGGGTCTCCGAGTCCTCGCGCTCGGTCGAGCGCCGTTGCAATACCATCGCGAACTCCCGTTCGCTCACCGCACAGGACCGCGTCGCGTTCATGGAGACCTGCCGCCGCAAGGGTGGTTGAGCACGGCGACCCGGGCTTGGGAGGCCGGCTGCCTGCCGGGAAGTTATCCACAGAACCTGTGCATAACTCTGTGGAGAGCCCCCTCTTGCGAATTGCAACGGCGCTTGGCGCGCCGTACTTTCCGTCGTGCTGACCAATTCGTGACCAGCCGGGCCGCGGGCGGGGCGCCGCGGGCGGTGCTTCCCATGCCGGCCGGGCGCTCGACAGCCGCCCGCGGCGTACCCGCGTCCCTCCTTGCCGCACAACTGCCGAGCGCGTAACTTCGCCTGCTCCGGCCCCGATGACATGTCAACGGACGGCGGATGGCGGTCGAGCTCTATTTCTTCCAACCTCTCGGCACCAACTCGGGCAGAGTCTTCCTCGCGCTGCTGGAGAAGGGTGTCCCTTTCCTCGAGCGGGAGCTCGACGGACTCGCGTTCGCGCATCTGCGACCCGAGTATCTCGCGATCAATCCACGCGGCCAGGTGCCCACGCTCGTTCACGACGGTCGGGCGCTCACGGAGGGCGCACCGATCTGTGAGTACATCGACGAGGCGTTCGGGGGACCGCCGCTTCGCCCGGCTGCCCTCGACGAGCGGTGGAATATGCGCCGCTGGTGCCGATATCTCGATGTCGATCTGGGTCGCGCCTTGATGATGATTCACTGGAATCGGATCGTGCCGGCCTTTGTCGGTGCCCGCTCGCGCGAGGAAGTGCAGAGCATCATCGCGCGGGTGCCGGACCTGGACCGCCGGCGCGCTTGGCGCCGCGCCTACCTGCAGGAGACGACGCCGGAGGAGCTCGCCGAGTCGCGCCGACGAATCGAGGCCGGCTCGAAGCGTATCGAGCAGGCGCTCGCCCGGACGCCGTGGCTTGCAGGCCGCACCTTTTCGCTCGCGGATATCGACCTGCTCAGCTTCTATGCTTTTCTCGCAAAGTGGTCGCCGGAATCTGTCAACGCGCGGGCGACTCCGCGCACGATGGATTGGATCGGCCGGATGGAGGAGCGGCCCGCCGTGTGCGAGCTGCGCGTCCGATCGCGCGTGCCGCCGCGTCCGCCGATACTCGAACGCGCGGCGGCCGCGGCTCGGGGCTGACGCGCGAACGATGCTCGATCTCTTTCATGCGGAACCCACCGGCGACTCGGCGCGCGTACTGATCGTGCTCGAGGAGAAGGCGCTCGAATTCCATGGTCACTACGTCGATGTGCTCGCATTCGAGCAGTACCGCCCGCCGCTCGTTGAGCTCGCGCCGGGCGCGGAAATACCGGTGCTGATCCGCGACGGCGTGGCTTCGACCGGTGCGAGCGCCGTGTGCGAGCTTCTGGAGGAGGCATTCCCCGAGCGGCCGCTCATGCCGACGGGCGCGCGCGAGCGGTGGTGCGTGCGCGTATGGCAGAAGCACGTGGACGACCTCGTCGCTTCCGCCGTGACCGAGCTCGCTTGGCAGGCGTACGGAAAGCGATCGCTGCCGCCGCCGGCCCGTGCCGAGCTTGAAGCATCGCTCGAGCGAATCGTACCGGCGGAGGAGCGGCCGCGCTGGCTTGCTGCGCTCGCCGGATACGGCGAGGAGCAGCTCGCGCGTGCCCATGCGCGCGTCGAAGAGACCGTCGTGAAGGTAGAGGCGGCTCTCGCCGGGTCCGAGTGGCTCGCGGGGCCGATGTTCTCGCTCGCCGATGTCGCGGTGTTCGCCTACTTCAACTATTTACCGGCGCTCGGCAGTGCTCGCCTGAGCGAGTCGGAGGCGCCACGCGCGCTCGCCTGGTTGCGTGCGATCGCGGAGCGGCCGGCGGTGCGCACCGCGCTCGCGCGCGGTCGCGCGGCGGATCCGTTCACCACGGCGACTCCCGCGCCGGAGCAGATTCGTTGGGGATGAAGTATTTGTAATGCATTGCAGGTCGAACTCGCGTCGCGAGGACCGAGTCGAACAGAAACGGATACCCCTATCCGTCTGGCTTTCCATATGGAGATTGAAGTGCTCAAGAAGCTGATTCCCGTACTCGGTTTGCTCGCGTTCGCAGCAGGTCCGGTATTCGCGGCGGACGCACTCCCCGCCTCGACGACGTCGGCTGCGACCGACAGCGGCAAGGCGACCCACAAGGCGTCGACCCATCACAAGCATCATCACCAGAAGAAGGCGGCGAAGACCACCTGAGCCGTCGAGTTTTGATCGATCTGCAGAAAGAGGCCCGCCGTTCGGCGGGCCTCTTTCTTTGAGCACTATTGGGGCGGCTGGGACCGGCGGAGCTCGGGTGCTGCGCCTTGCTGCGGGGGACCGTGCGGCGCGGCTTTCGGAGGCGGAGGTGCCGGGGCCGGACGGGGACGGGGGACGCGGAACTCCCGCGGCG
>DASXNC010000375.1:0-2995 GCA_036495325.1 Steroidobacteraceae bacterium | reverse complement strand
CGTGCTTGCTTTCACGCCCTGCGTGCTGCCGATGGTACCGATCGTCTCGGGCATCATCGCCGGCGGCGCGGACCGTGGAAACCTCGGCTCGATGCGGGGGTTCACCCTGTCGTTCGTCTACGTGATCGGCATGGCTCTCACGTACACCGCGGCAGGCATTGCGGTCGCCGCGGGGGGACAGCACGTCCAGGCAGCCTTCCAGCAGCCGTGGATCATCGCGGTGTTCGCGGCCCTGTTCATCGCGCTTGCGCTCTCGATGTTCGGCGTCTTCACGCTGCAGATGCCTGCCAGCGTCCAGACACGTCTCGCAGGTCTCAGCGGCCGGCAAAGCGCGGGCTCGCTCGGCGGCGTCTTCGTGATGGGCGCGCTCTCCGCGCTCATCGTGACCACATGCGTCGCGCCCGCGCTCGTCGGCGCACTGGTCGTCATCGGTCAAAGTGGTGCGATCGTGCGCGGCGGGCTTGCGCTCTTCGTTATGGGACTCGGGATGGGAACCCCGCTCCTCGTCGTCGGCGCATCGGCGGGCAAGCTCTTGCCGAAAGCCGGCGCCTGGATGGACATCGTGAAGCGTCTCTTCGGGGCGCTGATGCTCGCGGTTGCCGCCTGGATGCTCGGCCGCATCGTCCCCGCGCGCTTCACCCTGCTGCTGTGGGCGGTTCCGGCCGCTGCCGCGGCCGTCGTCCTCTGGAACGGTGCCGCCGCTCTCCGCGGCGGGCGGCTCGCAACGCGCCTTGCCGCCTCGCTCGCCGGAGTCTACGTGCTCGTGCTCCTCGCGGGCGTCGCGCTCGGCGGAACGGACCCGCTGGCTCCCTGGTCCGCCCTCGGCAGCGCACGGCAGGAGCCCGCATTCCGCACCATCAAATCGGTCGCCGATCTGGACCGAGAAGTCGCCGCCGCTCACGATGTGGGGCGCCCGGTGATGCTCGACTTCTATGCCGACTGGTGTGTCTCGTGCAAGGAGATGGAGAAGTACACCTTTACCGATTCGACCGTGCAGGCGGCGCTCGGCCGCGCGATCCTGTTGCGCGCGGACGTCACGCAGAACGATGCCGATGATCAGGCGCTGCTCGGGCACTTCGGAATCTACGGTCCGCCGACGATCGCGTTCTATGGCCCCGACGGCTCCGAGCGCCGGAGCTTCCGAGTCGTGGGCTACATGAAATCGCGCGACTTCGCGTCCGTGGTGCGCCTGGCGTTCGCACCGAACGCAGCGACGGCGGCGAGAGCGGCGACCACGCCTCCGACGACGGCATCCCGATGAGCGGCCCGCGAGTCGCGCTCGCGATCCTGCTGGTCGCAGCGGCCGGTCCCGCGGGATTCTTCGCCTATCGCTTCCTTGCCGCCGAGCACCTGATCGCCCGGCCCGGTGCGGGCGCGGCGGCCACTGCCGCCACGGCGGGTACCTCGTCGACCCTTGCGAGCGGCTCGTCGACCCTGCCGACGCCCGGGAGCGAACCCGCAAGCCCCGCGGCGAAGCCAGCTCCGCTCGAGCTGCCGGACATCACCCTCCCCGATACCACTGGCGCTCCGCGCAAATTGTCCGCCTGGCACGGCCGCCCGGTAATCGTGAATTTCTGGGCGACCTGGTGCGAGCCCTGCCGCCGCGAGATACCTCTGCTCGAATCTCTGCGCCGCAAGGCCGCCGATCATCTCGAAGTGATCGGCGTTGCCGTCGACGACCGTGACCCGGTGCTTCAGTACATGAAGCGGATGAGCATCGACTACCCGGTGCTCGTCGGCGGCACCGATCAGGGAACGGCCGCGATCGCGGCGTTCGGAATGCAAGCGGTCCTGCCGTTCTCCGTGTTCGCGGACACGCAGGGCCGCATCGTCGCCGCCAAGGTAGGCGAGCTGCATCCGGACGATGCCGAGCTGATTCTCACTCGGCTCGCGGCCGTGGACGCCGGCCGAATGCCGCTCGAGAAGGCCCGCGACGAGATCTCCTCGGGCCTCGCGACGCTCGCTGCCGCGCGCTCGAGGACGGCGACGCCCGCGAGCGCCGCGCAGTAGCGGTTCGTTTTCGCCCCGTTGCGCCGTCTCCCGGCTCCTCCGGGGCCCACCCGATCCGTGCGGGAGCGTATCCAAACGGCGCCGAAATAGGTTAGATTCCCTCCGATATGGCGCGGATCCTGCTGCTCAATGGCCCGAACCTGAATCTACTCGGTACTCGGGAACCGGCACTCTACGGCGGCGAGACCCTGGCGAGCATCGAGAAGCGGGCGGCGGCGGTCGCGGCGGAAGCCGGGCACGAGCTCATCGCGTTCCAGAGCAATGCGGAGCACCTGCTTATCGAGCGGGTGCATGAGGCCCCAGGCGAGGGCGTCGCCTTCCTCATCCTCAATGCGGGCGGACTCACGCACACGAGCATCGCGCTGCGGGACGCCTTTCTCGCCGTGCGCCTGCCCTTCATCGAAGTGCACGTTACGAACGTCCACGCGCGCGAGTGGTTTCGCCGGCGCTCCTATTTCTCGGACATCGCAGCGGGCTCCATCGTCGGTCTCGGCCCGTTCGGCTATGAGCTCGCGGTGCGCGCGGCCGCCCGGCTGCTCGCCTCCGCGGCCTGAGCGCCGGCGGCCCGATCCCGGCACACACGAAGAATCGACTCGGACATCCTCGAGGAGAGCGCTCCCGGCATGGACATTCGAAAGGTCAAGAAGCTGATCGAGCTGCTGGAGGAATCTGGCATCGCGGAAATCGAGATCAAGGAGGGAGAGGAGGCGGTCCGCATCAGCCGCCTGCCGACGGGGCAACACCATCAAGTGCCCGCCTACGCCCCCCCGCCCTACGTCCCGGGACCGGCCGCCCCCGCGGGAGCCGCGCCGCGCGAGGAGCCGAGGCCCCGTCCCAACGAGCATGTCGTGACCGCCCCGATGGTCGGCACGTTCTACGCCGCGGCGACCCCCGGGTCGAAGCCGTTCGTCGATATCGGCGACGAGGTGAAGGTGGGCCAAGTGCTTTGCATCATCGAAGCGATGAAGATGATGAACCAGATCGA
>DASXNC010000374.1:0-1877 GCA_036495325.1 Steroidobacteraceae bacterium | reverse complement strand
CGCGCAGCTTGCGGATCATGAGCTTCCCGAGCGTGTAGTTGAGATATGCCGGATCGTAAGTGCCGCGCGCCGCCTGCTGCTCGGCATCCCCGGGATCGGCGAAGGCGCGCTCGAGAAACATCCGCTCGGACTGCTCCACCGTCATACCCTGGGTGTGCAGGCCGATGCTCGAAAGGAACCGCACGTCCCGAAGCAGCGCTTCGGTCAGCTGGCCGACGTGCTGCTCGGGATCACCATTGCCGAGCCCCTGGTCCCACATCATCTCCTCGCCGTAGTGCGCCCAGCCTTCCGCATACGCGTACGTCACCCAGAGCGCCGCGATATTCGAACGATTCCGGTTGGAGTGCGAGAACTGCAGGAAATGGCCCGGCCAGACCTCGTGCACGCTCGTGTAGAGCAACGTGGCTGCGCCAGGAATGTAATCCTCGCGCTTCTTTGCGCTCCAGGACGGATCGGGCGGCGCGATGTTGTATTCCGAGGCCAGCTCCCGGTCAAAGGGACCGGGCACCTGGATGAACGCGAAGTTCTCGCGGTTGTAGGGCGGCGCGAGGACGACGTGCACTTCGTTATCGCTCGGTATGTCGACGATCCGGTGCCGCACGATGAACGCCTTCAGCATCGTGAGCTGCGCGGCCGCCGCCTCGACGGTGTCGCCTTTCGGCTTGTCGGCGCGCATGCGATCGACGCACTCGGCGACGCTGCGCTCGGGTGCGTATTTCGCGCAGGCCTCGACGAGCGCTTGCGTATTGCGGTCGAGGTCCTGCCGGCCAATCTCGGCGAGCTTCGCGACCGGCACGTCGACGCCGTCCGTGTCGTGGAGCATCTCCTCGAACAGCGGCTCCCCGAGCGCGAACTTGCCCCGCGCATGCCGCCGGCGCGACTCGAGCCAGGACTTCAGGCGATCCATCGCCTGAGCGGCGGCCTCGTCGGCCTCGGCGAGCTGCTGCTGAGCGGCCGCGTCCTGCACCGACGCAAACACCTGCGGCACGTCGTGGCGGTAGAACTCCGCATAGCCGCCGAACCCTGAGATGCCCCGCTCGATGAACGTACTCGGCAGCGGAGCGCGAAGATTCGCACGGATATTCGCGGCGATCTGCGGGATCGCACGCACGTACCCGATGTAGCCCTGCATGCGCGTTGCGAGCGGCGCGTATTTGCGGGAGAGATAGACGTCCGGATCGAGCAGATCGATGTACCAGGCGGGGTTCCGGAAGGGGAACTTGGCGCGATCGAGCCAGAACAGGTCCGTATCGATCACATTGAGCAAGTACTCGCGCTCGAAACGCTCCTCTGCGCTGAGGGTCGCCGGATCGAATGCCTCGACCTGCGAGCGGCACTTCTTGAGCCGCAAGACCTCCTTCGCGATCCCGGCCGCGGAGAGGTCCGGCATGTCGCCGTCGAACTCGTGCCGTCCCGCCTGGACCGCGAACATGGGTCGCGCTCTGAAGTAGTCCTCGATGAACTGGCTTGCGTAGCTCGCCCATCCGGACTGCTGCAAGGCCACCGGGGGCGACGCCGCGGCGCTGGGTGCGGGCGGCGCCTGACGGCTGCACGCGGCCACGATGCTCGCGGCCGCGGCAATCAGCACTCGAGTCGCTGCCGCTCCCCATGAGCCCTGTCCATTCGAGCGAGAATCCTTCACGATACCTCCGGCGCCGTGAGTCAAGGCTCGGTATTTTGCGCCAGGAGTGCCGCCGCGACGAGATCGCGGCAGCGCGCGTGAGGGTGCGAGGACCGATGCTCAGTGCGCGGGACTCGCTCCGCGGCCCGTCTGCTGCGCGGCCTGCTCGGCTCGCATCCGCCGTATCTGTCGCCCTTCGGCGAACTCCTCGATCATCTTGCGGTTGAAGGCGGGGATGTCCTGCGGCTTGCGGCTC
>DASXNC010000373.1:0-7342 GCA_036495325.1 Steroidobacteraceae bacterium | reverse complement strand
ACGCTTCCGATTCCGCTGAAATGATGCTCGAGCTCGATGACATATTCGGTGCCCAGGGGCCGCTCGAGCGTGCGCTGGCCGATTTCACTCCGCGTCCGCAGCAGGTCCACATGGCGGACCGAGTCGCCCGTGCGATCGAGTCGCGGGAGGTACTGGTTATTGAGGCGGGGACCGGCACTGGCAAGACCTTCGCCTATCTCGTTCCGGCGCTGCTCTCCGGGGCTCGAGTGCTCATCTCGACCGGCACCCGGACACTGCAGGATCAGCTCTTCTCGAAGGACCTGCCGCTCGTCGCCGGCGCCCTCGGCCGGCCCGCGCGGGTTGCGCTGCTCAAGGGTCGCGCGAACTACCTGTGCCTGCACCGGCTCGAGCTGATCGGGCGACAGAGGGAGATCGACGGTTTTGCCAGACAGGATGCGACGCTCGCGCGGATCGAGCGCTGGGCGCGAGTGACGCGCGCAGGCGATCTTGCCGAGGTACCGGGGCTTTCGGACACCCATCCGCTCTGGCCGCAGGTCACCTCGACCCGCGACAACTGCCTCGGCATGCACTGCACGCAGATCGCCCGCTGCCACGTCGCGGCGGCGCGCCGCCAGGCACAAGAAGCGGACATCGTCATCGTCAATCACCATCTGTTGCTCGCGGACCTCGCACTGAAGGAAGACGGATTCGGCGACCTGCTCGGATCGGCCGATGCCGTGATCCTCGATGAGGCGCATCAGCTGCCCGACCTCGCCACCGAGCTCTTCGGCGCGAATGTCGCCAGCCGTCGGATCGAGAATCTGCTGCAGGCGATCGCGCAGGAGAATATCGGCGCCGTCAAAGCATCTTTGGCCTGCGCTGAGGAGGCGCTTCGCGAGCTCTCGGCGCGGCTGCCTGCCCCCGGGGGCGGTCGGGCGCGCGCCGCGCCATCCGCTAGCCGGGGCCGCCCGACCGTCTCGACCCGCATGGAGTGGGAGATGTGCGGGCCGGCGCTCGCCTCCGCCACCGAATCCCTTGCAGCGGCGCTCGAGGAGCTGGGCGGTGTGCTCGAGACGACCGGCGACTCGCCGGGAGCCGCCGCACTCGGTGCGCGAGCGCGGGGGGTGGCCGGCGAGCTCGCGCGCATCGCGGCCGTCGACGACCTCGAGGGCGTGCGCAGTATCGAGCTCACCGCGCGCGGCTTCGCGATGCATTTGATCCCCTTCGACATTGCCGAGCGCTTCCGCGCGCTCACGCGGGCTCGTCGCTCGGCGTGGGTCTTCACGTCCGCGACGCTATCGGTGGGAGAGGACTTCAGCCACTTCACGGCCCGCCTCGGCATCGGCGACGCGACGACGCTGAGGATCGGCAGTCCCTTCGATTTCGAGCGGCAGAGCCTCCTCTTTCTACCGCCCGGGCTGCCCGATCCCGCATCCCCGGGCCACGTCGCGGCCGTGCTCGACGTGGCGCTTCCGCTCATCGACGCCGCGCGCGGCGGTGCATTCCTGCTTTTCACCAGCCATCGAGCGCTCGGGGAAGCGGCGGCGCTGCTGCGAAGCCGCTGGGGCGAGGCGCCGCCCTATCGACTGTACGTGCAGGGGGAGTCGCCGCGCGAGCAGCTGCTGCAGGATTTCCGGGCGGACGGGGACGGTGTCCTGCTCGGAACCGCGAGCTTCTGGGAAGGTGTCGACGTGAAGGGCGATGCGCTCCGTGTCGTCGTGATCGACAAACTTCCGTTCGCCTCACCGGAGGACCCGCTGGTGAAAGCGCGTATCGATCATATCCAGGCGACGGGCGGCAATCCGTTCCGCGATTTTCAGCTGCCCGAGGCGGCGCTCGCTCTCAAGCAGGGTGTCGGACGGCTCATTCGCAGCGAGAGCGATTTCGGGGCCGTCGTCATCTGCGACCGGCGCCTGATCGAGCGCGCTTACGGCCGCACGCTTCTGGCCGCACTGCCACCGATGCGCGGCACGCGCGACCTCGAGGAGGCGCGGCGCTTCCTGCGAACGCATGCGCCGGCTCGCGCGGGACAACGGCCCGCGAGCGTCGCGGCTCGATGAACATCTTGGCCGTCGACACGGCGACCGAAGCCTGCTCGGCTGCCGTGCTGTGTGCGCCCGACCGCGTGTACCGCCGTTACGAGGAGCCCGGCCGCGGCCATGCCGAGCGCATCCTCGCCCTCGTTGACGCCGTGCTCGCCGAATCGCAACTCACGCTCGGAGCGCTCGATGCGATCGCCTTCGGCCGCGGGCCCGGCAGCTTCACCGGGGTGCGGCTCGCCGCGAGCGTCGTGCAGGGTCTCGCCTTCGCACAGGGTCTGCCGGTCGTGCCGGTATCGGACCTGCGGGCGCTCGCGCAGCGTGCGTTGGATGCCGCGCCGGAGGCGCGGAGCGTTCTCGTCTGCGCCGACGCGCGCATGCGCGAGGTGTACTGGGGCTGCTTCCGGCGTGGTGCGCAGGCTCTGGCGGAGCCCGTGCCGGGGCTGGCAGAGCGGTCGGCGGGCGCCGGCCCCTTCGGTGACACCGAGCGGGTGAGCGCCCCCGATGCGGTCGAGTTGCCGCCCAGCCTCGATGAGCCCGTCCACGGCGCAGGCCGCGGCTTCATGGCTTACCCGCAGCTCGAGGCCAGGTTCGGCCGGCGTCTCGGCGCGATCCAGGCCGCTCTGCTCCCCCGGGCCGAGGAGATCGCGCGGCTTGCCGCCGCCGACTATGCCGCCGGGCTCGCCATCGAGGCGGAGCACGCCGTCCCGATCTATCTTCGCGATGAGGTTGCGCGGCCGCCCGCAGGCAGGCCGGCGTCACGAGATTGACACGAAGGGGCAATGTAATACGCCTGCCATGCCAGACTGTATCCCATGTCGGCCAAACACATCCTGATCGTCGAGGACGAGAGGCCGATCCGCGAGATGATCTCGTTCTGCGTAAAACGGGCCGGCTTCGAGGTATTCGAGGCCGAGAATTGCCAGGAAGCACGCGAGATGATCGTGAACCGCCGGCCGGACCTCGCGCTCATCGATTGGATGCTGCCGGATATGAGCGGACTCGAGCTCACGCGAGCTCTTAAGCGGGACCGCGAGACCCGCGACCTGCCGATCATCATGCTCACCGCGCGCGCGGAGGAGGGCGACAAGATCGCCGGTCTCGAGGGTGGGGCTGATGACTACGTCACGAAGCCCTTCTCTCCTCGCGAGCTGCTCGCGCGAATCAACGCGGTGCTGCGCCGCGTCGGGCCGAACGGCCACGGCGAGCGCATCGAGATCGGCGGGCTTTCGCTCGATTCGGCGAGCCACCGCGTCCTGGCGGGCAAGCATACGATCCCGCTCGGACCGACCGAGTACCGCATGCTCGAGTTCTTCATGACTCATCCCGAGCGCGTCTATACGCGCGAGCAGCTGCTCGACCGCATCTGGGGCGGGAATGTCTACGTCGAGGAGCGCACGATCGACGTGCACATCCGCAGGCTGAGAAAGGCACTCGAGGAATTCGGGTACGATCGGCTCATTCAGACTGTGCGCGGCACGGGATACCGGTTCTCCGCGCAGGCGAGCTGAGCTGGCATATGGAAATGGTGGGGGCCGAGTAATGGACCTGGCGCTCCAGGCCGCATTGTTCATCGCTGTCCGGCTGATCGGGGCGACCGTCCTCGGCCTGCTTCTCGGCTGGCCTTTCGGCTGGCCGTTCGTCGGTGCCGCGTTCGCGCTGGCGACAATCCTCGCCTGGCAGCTTCTCAATCTCTTCCGCGTCCACTGGTGGGTGCACCATCGCACCCTTTCCGCCCCACCTGATCTCGGGGGCGCCTGGGGCGATCTGATCACTCAGGTTGCTCGCCTGCACAGGCGCAAGCGTTTCCACAAGCAGCGCTTCATTCAGCTCTTTCGGCAGATCCAGCGCTCGACGGCCGCCTTGCCCGACGGCGTGGTCATTCTCAACGCGGAGCGCGAGATCGTCTGGTTCAATCGCATGGCCGCCCAGCTCCTCGAGCTGCGCCGGCCGGCCGACCTCGGTCTGCGCATCGAGAATCTCATGCGCCAGCCGGAGCTCGCGCGCTACCTCGAAGCAGGCGACTACTCGATTCCCCTCGTGATCCGGCACGGGCGGGCAGAGGGTGTGTTCCTGGCCTTGCAGCTCGTGCCGTACGGCGAGGGGCAGCTGATGCTTCTGGTGCGCGACGTGTCGCGGCAGATGCGGCTCGAGGCCATGCGCAAGGACTTCGTGGCCAACGCCTCCCACGAGCTGAGATCCCCGCTCACCGTCATCTCGGGCTATCTCGAGACATTGAGCCAGGACCCCGCGCTCGACGCGGACTTCGCGGGCCCGATCGCCGAGATGAGGCGCCAGGCCGAGCGAATGACGACCATCGTTCGCGATCTGCTCGAGCTCTCGCGTCTCGAGATGTCCGACGCCGAGGTGAAGGGCGAGCCGGTCGACGTGGCGGCGCTCATCACGACGCTCCGCAAGGACGTGCTCGCCCGCCCGGAGCATCCGCGCGAGGTACGGGTGCAGACGGACGAGGCGACCGCGCTCATCGGCAGTCCGTCCGAGATTCATTCCGCCTTCTTCAATCTCGTCGACAATGCGGTGAAGTACACGCCGGTCGAGGGCCGCATCTCGATGAGGTGGTGGCTGGACGAGGATGGCGGCCACTTCATGGTGTCGGACACGGGCATCGGCATCGAGCCCGAGCACATCCCGCGCTTGACGGAGCGCTTCTATCGTGTCGATAAGGGCCGCTCGCGCAATCGCGGCGGCTCGGGACTCGGACTCGCGATCGTCAAGCACGTTTTGCAGCGTCACGGGGGCGAGCTCTCGGTCTCGAGCACGCCGGGCCGGGGCAGCGAATTCGTGTGCCATTTCCCGCCACGCCGGGTCCAACGACTCGCAACCGGAGGCAGCCCGCAGGCAATTGCTTCCTGATATGTGCTCCTACCCTGAGCCGGGTATACCCATCCCGGGCACCACGACTGCAACAAAACCTTCACGGCGCTGTCATCTCAGACGCTTTCCGGGCCCGCGTCCGCGCTCGCCCCACGTCCGTTCGGCTATGATTCCCGGTGCGGGTATGTTCCGGCCGATGCGCGCGGCACAGCGCGAAGAGGAAGATCGATGGAAACCGCCGACCTGACGCACCACATCTCTCGCCGGTTCAACGAGGACCTCGAACGCGTTCGCAACAAGGTGCTCGCGATGGGCGGGTTCGTCGAGCAGCAGCTGCAGAAGGCGGTCAATGCGCTCATCGACGGGGACAGCGCACTCGGCGAGGCCGTGGCGATGGACGACTTCCGCGTCAACAACATGGAGGTCTCGATCGACGAGGAGTGCAGCCGCATCCTGGCGACGCGGGCGCCCGCGGCCGGCGATCTGCGCTTGATCGTCGCGGTCATCAAGACGATCACGGACCTCGAGCGGATCGGAGATGAGGCCGAGAAGATCGGCTACATCGCATCCCGGCTCGCCACCATGGAGCGTCCGGCGGACAAGTACCGCGAGATCAAGCACCTCGGGCGCGTGGTTGCGGAGATGGTCCACAGCGCGCTCGACGCCTTCGCCCGCATGGATTCGGACGCAGCGCTGCAGGTCGCGCGGCAGGACCGCGCCGTCGACGAGGAATACGAGTCGATCCAGCGCCAGACGATCACCTTCATGCTCGAGGACCCGCGCTCGATCCGGCGCGCGCTCGATGTGATGTGGGTCGTGCGCTCGCTCGAGCGCATCGGCGATCACGCGAAGAATATCGGCGAATACGTCATCTACATGGTGCACGGCTTGGACGTGCGCCATACGTCTCTCGATGACGTCGAGCGCGAGCTGCGCGACCATCAGACGGCTGGAACCGACCGCCAGACAGCCGGGACCTGAGCCCATGCTCCGGCATCGACGACTGCTGAACGCGCTCGGCGCGGCGGCCTGCTTCGCGATGCTGGGCTATGCCTACTTTACGCAGTACGTGCAGCACTACGTTCCCTGCCCGCTCTGCATGTTCCAGCGCGTCACGATCCTCGTGCTCGGGATCGTGTTCCTTGCGGCGGCCGCGCACGGCGCGCGGGGCTGGGGACGCTACGTGTACGCCGTATTGATCGCGGTCGCCGCGCTCGCGACGGTGGGCATCGCCGCGCGACACCTTTATATCCAGAGCCTGCCGCCGGGTTCGGTTCCCGCCTGCGGTGCGCCGCTCGATGTGCTCGTCCGCATGTTTCCGATTACCACGGTCATCGCCAAGGTGCTCCACGGGGGCGGCGAGTGCGCGCAGGTCAACTGGACCTTCCTCGGGCTTGCGATGCCGGCGTGGGTGCTCCTCTGCGCGGCCGCCCTGGGAGCCTACGGTGTGATGACCAACGTCCTCGCCGGCTCGAATGAGCACATGTCGGCGCAGACCAGCGCCTAACCGAGCAGCCGCCGCAGGATTCCGAGGT
Organism: Steroidobacteraceae bacterium; assembly: GCA_036495325.1. Classification (GTDB taxonomy): domain Bacteria; phylum Pseudomonadota; class Gammaproteobacteria; order Steroidobacterales; family Steroidobacteraceae; genus JASHUC01. Next base: position 972 of record DASXNC010000373.1, on the reverse strand, counting down.
ACATGCTTTGCAGCGCGTCGATGTCGGCGGCGCGTACGTGCTCGTTCACTTTGTGTATGGTCGCGTTCACGACCCCGAGCTCGACCACCTGCGCACCGAGCGTCGCGACGAAACGGCCGTCCGAGGTGCCGCCGCCGGTCGAGAGCCGCGGCGCGCTGCCCGCGATCTCCTCGACAGCCGCACACGCAGCATCCGTGAGCGTCCCGCGCGGGGTATAGAAGGGCTCTCCCGAGAGGTACCACTCGAGCGAGTAACGGACGCCGTGCTTGCGGAGAATCGCCTCGATCGTTTGCTTGAGCCCATCGAGTGTCTGCACCGGCGAGTAGCGCAGATTGAAGCGGGCCTTGAGCTCGCCGGGGATGACGTTCGGCGCACCCGTGCCCGCGTTGAGGTTCGAGACCTGGAACGTCGTCGGCTGAAAGTGCTCGGTCCCCTCATCCCACGTGCGGCTCACGAGCTCCGCAAGCGCGGGCGCAAGGGTGTGCACCGGATTCTCGGCAAGATGCGGATAGGCAATGTGGCCCTGCACGCCGTGGACGGTGAGCCGTCCGCTCAGGGAGCCGCGCCGGCCGATCTTGATCGTGTCGCCGAGGACCGATTCGCTCGAGGGCTCGCCGACCACGCAAAAGTCGATCTGGTCACCGCGGCTGCGAAAGGTCTCGACGACGCGCTTCGTGCCATCGACCGAGGGACCTTCCTCATCGCTCGTGATGAGGAAGGCGATCGTGCCGCGGTGTCGGGGGCTTGCACCGATGAAGTCCTCGGTTGCGGTGATCATGGCGGCAAGGCCGCTCTTCATGTCCGCCGCGCCACGGCCGTAGAGCATCCCATCTCGCAGCGTCGGCTCGAAAGGTGGCGTGCGCCATTCCTCGAGCGGCCCGGTCGGTACCACGTCGGTGTGGCCGACGAAGCAGAACACGGGTCCGGTGGTGCCGCGCCGGGCCCAGAAATTCTCCACGCTGCCGTAGCGCA
>DASXNC010000372.1:0-5283 GCA_036495325.1 Steroidobacteraceae bacterium | reverse complement strand
GGCCTCGACCTGGGCGAAGCCGCAGTCGGTGCCGGCGATCACGTTCTCGCGCCCGACGATGCGCGCGAAGCGCACGACACGGTCCGCGACGACCTGCGGATGCTCCACGGTGACCGTATGATGCGTGATGACACCGGGGATCAGAATCTTGCCCGGCGGTAGCTTCGCGCGTTCCCAGACGCGCCACTCGTGCTCGTGGCGCGGATTGGCCGCCTCGATCGAGTAGGCGCCCGCCTTCACCCGCAGAATCAGATCGACGATCTCCTCGAGCGGCGCATCCGCAACGTGCGGCACGTGCCAGCTCCCGAAGCACACGTGATAGCGCACGCGGTCCTCCGGGATTCCCTCGAGCGCCTTGTTGAGCGCATCGACGCGCACCTCGGCCCATTCCCGGTAGCGCCGCGGACTCTCCTGCACCATCGCGTCGTACATGTTCGCGAGCACCGCATCATCGACCTGCACGATGAGGCCCGCGCGGTGGATCGCGAGATACTCCGCGCGCAGCGCATCGGCGAGCGCGAACGCGTAGTCGCGGTCCGAAGGATAGAACTCATTTACACCGTTGAACGCCGCGCTCGCCGGCGCCACGGCCGTCATGAATGCCTCGGCGACACGCACCGATTTCAGCGCATCGTTCAGGTGCTCGATCGCCGTCGTGATCGGCGCGGCATCCTGGTACCGGATCGGCCCGATGCACACCTCCGCCGGCACGCCCTGCAGCACTTGCGGGAAGTCCTGCGCGATCGCCTCGGGGAAGCGCTCGAGGTCGCGGCCGAGCCAAGTGACGGGACGTATGTCGTTCTTGCGCACCTCGAAACCGGTGATGCGATCGAGGATGTAGTTCGCCCAGCTCCCCTTGCCGTATTCGCCGTCGTTCACGATATCGATGCCGATCTCGGCCTGCTTGCGGACGACTTCCGCGACGGCAAGTCGGGCACGCCGTTCGTATTCCGCAGGATCCTTGGCCGGTCCGGTCATCCAGGTCGCAAGCTCGGTGAGCGCCTCCGGACGGGGGAAGCTCCCGACGTGCGTGGTGAGAATGCGATCCTGGCTCCTTTTCATGCGTACGCCTCCCGGGCGCGAGTGGGTGCAATGGATCGCGCAGCTTGCCGTGAGAACGACACGCCGTCTAGAGTTTCGCCATCGCCTCAATTGCGCCGTCGGCATCGACGGGGAGCTTCTCTCATGGCAACCGCAGCATCCGCACGCTGGACTCCGGACAAAGCGGCACTGAAGTCTCCACAGGCGCTTTTCATCGGAGGCGAATGGGTGCGCGCGCAATCCGAGCGTACGCTCGAGGTGATCTCTCCGGTCACCGAGGAAGTCCTCATCACGGTGCCCGAAGCATCGGAGCGCGACATGGATCGCGCCGTCGCGGCCGCACGGGAGGCCTTCGACAACGGCCCATGGCCGCGCCTCACTCCTCAGGAGCGCGGCCGCTATCTGTTAAAAATCGCCGATGCGCTGCTTGCGCGCCTACCCGAGCTCGCAGAAACCTGGACCGCCCAGATGGGCGCTCCGATCGGACTCACCAAACACGGCGTCGCTCAGGCACCGAAGCTTTTCCAGTACTACGGCACGCTCATCCAGTCGTATCCGATCATTGAGGAGCGCCGGCGCGACGACGGCCGCATGGCGCGGATCGTCCGCGAGCCAGCTGGCGTCGTCGCAGCGATCACACCTTGGAACGCCCCGCTCGTGCTTCTCTGCTACAAGGTGGCGCCCGCACTCGCGGCCGGCTGCACCATCGTCTCAAAGCCCGCACCGGAGACGCCGCTCGATGCGCATCTGCTCGCCCAGTGCATCGAGGAGGCGGGCCTGCCCCCCGGCGTGTTCAACGTCCTGCAGGCCGGGCGCGAGGTCGGCGACTACCTCATCCGCCATCCCGGAATCGACAAGGTGAGCTTTACGGGCAGCACGGCAGCGGGCCGTCACATCGCCGAGGTCTGCGCTCAGCGCCTGGCCCGCGCGAGCTTCGAGCTCGGCGGCAAGTCTGCCGCGATCGTCCTCGATGATGCGAAGATCGGCGAGGTGCTGCAGAGCCTCGTCCCCTACTCCATGCCGATCACGGGGCAGGTGTGCTTTTCGCTCACACGGGTTCTCGTGCCGAAGTCGCGAGCGCGCGAAGTGCTCGAAGCGTACGTCGGCGCCGTGCAGGTTACGAAGGTCGGCGATCCCTTCGAGCCCGAGACGCAGATGGGGCCGCTTGCGATGAAGCGCCAGCTCGAGCGGGTTCAGGGCTACATCGCGAAGGGCAAGCAGGAAGGCGCCAAGCTCGTCACAGGAGGTGGCAGGCCGCGCGGGCTGGATCGCGGCTACTTCCTCGAGCCTACTGTTTTCACCGACGTGCAGAGCCGCATGACGATCGCGCAGGAGGAGATCTTCGGGCCCGTCGTCTCCTTCATCACGTATGACGGCATCGACGATGCCGTGCAGAAGGCGAACGACACCATCTACGGCCTGCACGGCGCGGTCTATACGGCCGATGCGGAGCGCGGCTTCGAGATTGCGCGCCGCGTCCGCTCGGGCAGCGTCACGGTGAACGGCCTCATTGTCGATCCGAAGCTGCCGTTCGGCGGCTTCAAACAATCGGGACTCGGCCGCGAAGGCGGCATCGAAGGGCTCGATCCGTATTTCGAGACGAAGACCGTCTACTTCGCGTAAGCGATCGCACGACCGCGTAGGTGAGCGTGCCTCTGCGGGCGATCACTTCGCCTTGCGGGGATGGAGGAAGTCCGGCTGCCAGTCCTCCTGCGCGCGCGCGATGACGTAGGCATGGATCGACTTCGCATCGTCCTTCGTCAGCGCGTTGGCGAACGAGGCCATGCCGGCTTTCGCGAGCTTGCCGCCGAGCACGATCGCATCGAAATCCGCATGCGCCTGCGATCCGAGGTGCCGCAGGTCTTTCGGTCCGCTCCCGACGGCGTTCTGGCCGTGACAGACCGCGCAGTGCCGGCCATAGAGCGCCTCGCCCCGAGCAACGAGCGGCTCGGGCTCGACGACATCCGGGGGCGGTTCGATCTCGGCAGAAGGCGGAGCGGGCGGCAAGGTCACGCCTTTCGCATCGAGCGTGTACACGAGCAGCCGCGCAGGCCCGACGGAGAAGGGCCTCCCACCCGCATCGAGACCGTGAACGATCGCGCTGTTCCAGCCCGCATTGACGGCGATGTACTGGCGGCCGTTCACCTCGTAGCTCATTGGACCGGCGACCGGAACTGACTCCGTCGGGCTCTCCCAGAGCTTGCGGCCGTTGTCGGCCCGATAGACGGCAAGTGTCTTGTCGATGGTTCCTTCGATCAGAAGGTTTCCGGCCGTGGCGAGGGTTCCGCCATTGCCGGGATGCGGGTAAGGAATACGGAACGCCTCCCGTTGATGGACGGGATCCCATGCGAGCATATATCCCTTGTCGCGCGTCTCGACCTCGCGCTCGAGCTGGCGCCGCAGCTCGCGGTACTGCGTGTAATCGGCCCCGAGCGTCGAGCGGCCGAGCTGAAATTTGAACTCGCCCGGCGGGGCCTCCGAGACGGTCATCCACTGCTCCATCGCCGGGATATAGACCAGTCCCGTGAGCGGACTGAACGACATCGGATTCCAGTTGTGTCCGCCGCCTGAGCTCGGCGTGAGGACGTGAGGCTTCACGTCGAGCCGCGCGTCCGAGGTGAGGACCGGGCGCCCCGTGCGCATGTCGACACGCGTCGCCCACGTAATGGGCACGTACGGCTTCGCAGAGATGAGCTTCCCGGTCGCGCGGTCGAGCACATAGAAGAATCCGTCCTTCGGCGCGTGCATGATCACGTGCCGGAGATGTCCGCCGATCCGGAGATCGGAGAGCATCAGCGGCGAGGTGCAGTCGTAGTCCCACTGCTCGCCCGGAACCTCCTGGTAATGCCACACGTAGCGGCCCGTCTTTGCGTCGACTGCGACGATCGAGCAGAGAAAGAGATTGTCGCCACCGCCTGGACTGCGGAAATCGGCAGGATGCGGCGAGCCGTTGCCGGTGCCGAAGTACACGAGATCGAGCTTCGGATCGTAGACGATCGTGTCCCAGTCGTTGCCGCCGCCGCCGACCTCCCACCACTTGCCCTGCCAGGTCTTCGCCGCCATCGGCATGACCGAATCGGAGGCCGCTCCCTCAGGCCCCTTCCGGGGATCGCCCGGCACGATGTAGAACTTCCAGGCGGGCCGGCCAGTCTCCGCGTCGTACGCGGAAATGTAGCCGCGCGCGCCGAAGTCTCCGCCGCCATTGCCGATGACCACCAGGCCGTGCGCAATGCGCGGCGCGCCGGTGAGCGACAGCGGCTGTCCGGGCGTCAAAGTCTGCGTGCTCCAGACCGGCTTACCGGTGCGGGCATCGAGCGCGATGAGCCGGCCATCGAGCGCCGCAATGATGATCTTGCCTTTCCACGCCGCGAGTCCGCGGCTCACCGTGCCGCAGCATGCAAGACGCGCCCATTCGAGCGGGACCTTCGGATCGTGTCGCCAGAGCACCTTGCCGGTTACGGCATCGTAGGCGGTCGTCACATCCCAGGCGGAGACGTTGTAGAGCACACCGTCGATCTCGAGCGGGGTCGCCTCGACGCCTCGATAGGTGTCGAGATCGGCGTACCACGCGAGGCCGAGCCGCTTGACGTTCTGATCATTGATTTGAGTGAGCGGACTGAAGCGCTGCTCGCCCCACGTGCGCCCGTTCGACATCCAGTCGCCCGGATTTTCGTCCGCGTTCGCGAGCCGTCTCTGATCGACCGCGGCCGGGCCGGTCTCGGCGGCGGAATGCGTCGCAGCGATCGGCCCGCTCGCAGCGGCAGCCGCGCCGCGCCCGCTCACGCCGAGCAGGAGCGCGGTGCAGGCGACCGCCGGGCCGATGAGGTTTCTCACTGCAATTCCTCGTTCAGCGCGCATTACGGGCGGGCAGCAGCAGCGTGGGTCTCGTCCGCGACGGCATGCCGTAGGGCAGGAAAGTCGAAACCGCTGCTGCGCGCTCGATCCGTCCGTCGCGGATCTTGAACGCTTCAAGAATGCCCTGCGTGAGCGGGTACGGGACATCCGCATCACGAATGCCCTTCTCCGAGCCCTCAGCACTGGACGGTGCGGCGTGCGCCGGATGATCGAGGTATCCCGCGAAGACCACCACTCCTCGCTCCACATCGACGATCGGAAAGTGGCCCGCGCTGAGCCGATCCCCGCGCGGCGTGCGGCGCGTCGTGTATTCGCCCACCAGCGCCACCATGCGCGCACGCGGGCTTCGCTCGCCAGGCGACAGCGCTTGCTCGAACGAGCGCTCGG
>DASXNC010000371.1:0-1931 GCA_036495325.1 Steroidobacteraceae bacterium | reverse complement strand
TTGCCGAGCAGACCCTCGAGCTCGTCGCAGGACTGCCCGGGGAAGGCGGCGGCATCGAGTTGGAGATCACCGAGACCGCGCTGCTTCAGGACCTCGAAACGAGCCGCCGCAGGCTCGAGCGGCTCCGCGAGGCCGGCGTGCGCATCGCGATCGACGACTTCGGAACGGGATACTCGTCGCTCGCGCTCCTGCCCCGCCTGCCGATCGATGCGCTGAAGATCGATCGCTCTTTCATCCAGGGGCTGCCCGATGACCGCGCGAACGTAACCCTGGTATCGAGCATCATCGGGCTCGCGCGCGCCTTCGAGCTCGAAGCCGTCGCCGAGGGCGTGGAAACCGCGGGACAGCTCGAGATGCTTCGGGCGTTCGGGTGCAACCGGTCGCAGGGATTCCTGCACGGCCGTCCGGTCCCGGGCGATGAGATCGAAAGGATGTTGCTATCCTCGGCGAATGGCGCCGCGGCAATCCAAGGGTGAGCGGGCCGGAGGCGAGCCGGAGTCCGCGGGAGGCGCGGACGCGCGGCGCGACGGCAGGTCCGACCGCGAAGTGCGCGAGCGGATCGATGCGACGTATCGCGCGGAATCCCGCGCGGTGCTCGCGACTCTGATCCGGCTGCTCGGCGACTTCGATCGGGCCGAGGAAGCCCTGCACGAGGCGTTCCGCGCCGCGCTGGAGAAATGGCCGCGCGAGGGCCTGCCGGAGAATCCGCGCGCCTGGCTGGTCTCGGCGGGCCGCTTTCGCAGCATCGATCAGCGGCGGCGCGAGGCGCGCTTCGAGGCCTACGACCCGCTCGCACACGACGTCGAGGCAGACGATCGAGGGGCGGCCGAGCAGAGTCTCGAGGTGGGCGTCCTCGAGGACGACCGGCTGCGCTTGATTTTCACCTGCTGTCATCCGGCGCTCGCGCCCGAAGCGCGGATTGCATTGACGCTGCGCGAGGTCTGCGGTCTGACCACGGAGCAGATCGCACACGCCTTCCTCACGCCTGCTCCGACGCTCGCTCAGCGCATCGTGCGTGCCAAGGCGAAAATTCGCGACGCGGCGATTCCCTATGAGATTCCCGGCGCGGCGGAGCTGCCTCCGCGGCTCGACTCGGTCCTGCGCGTGATCTATCTCGTATTCAACGAGGGATACACGGCGAGCTCCGGTCCCGAGCTGATGCGGCTCGACCTTTCGAGCGAGGCGATCCGACTCGGCCGACTGCTCATCGAGATGCTGCCCGAGGCGGAGGCGGTGGGGCTCCTCGCGCTGATGCTGCTGCAGGATTCGCGGCGTGCGGCGCGCACTTCCGCAACCGGCGAGCTGATCGTGCTGGATGAGCAGGATCGCACGCTCTGGAAGCGCGCGCAGATCGAAGAAGGCTCGGCGCTCGTGTCGCGCGCGCTCGCTTCGCGCCGTTTCGGACCGTACACGCTGCAGGCGGCGATCGCCGCAGTCCACTGCGAGGCGGCTCGCGCGGCCGACACGGATTGGCGGGAGATCGTCGCTCTGTACGATCTGCTGCGGCGCATCGAGCCCACGCCGGTGGTCGAGCTCAATCGGGCGGTCGCCATCGCCATGCGCGACGGTCCGTCGAGCGGGCTCGTGCTCATCGACGAGCTTCTCGCCCGCGGGGATCTCACCGACTATCGACTGGCGCACGCTGCTCGCGCCGACCTTTGCCGGCGCTGGCGCGCTGGTGCTGCTCTGGCTCGCGTGGACTGCCAAGCGCCGCGGGCGGCTACGCGCCGGCATGCGCTCGGCGCTCCCTCGCGTCGCGCTTGTGCTCGTGCTCGCTGCCGCGTTCAGTAGTGTCGCATTCGCCCGCGACCTGCGGTACTGGCAAGCGATCTTCAACCACACCGTGGGTCTCCCGTTTCTGGGCTATCAGTTCACGCTTTCCAACCTGCCTGCGTGGCTGCTGCAGACGGGCGAGTTCTACAACCTCCCGA
>DASXNC010000370.1:0-3413 GCA_036495325.1 Steroidobacteraceae bacterium | reverse complement strand
GGCGACTTGTAGTTTCGTCCCCGATCCCGAACTCGCCGAACGGCTCGCGCAGCTCGCACCGGTGCTCGTCACGCAGGGATTCATCGCGAACGATGCGGACGGCAACACCGTGCTCCTCGGCCGCGGCGGCTCCGACACCTCCGCGGCCTATCTCGCGGCGAAGCTGTCCGCGCGGCGGCTCGAGATCTGGACCGACGTGCCGGGCCTGTTCAGCGCGAATCCCCGCTCGACGCCGACGGCGCGCCTGCTGCGCGCGCTGCACTACGATGAGGCGCAGGAGATCGCGAGCAACGGCGCCAAAGTGCTGCATCCGCGCAGCATCATGCCGGCGCGCCAGTACCGTATTCCGCTGCACGTCTACGCAACGCAGACCCCGGACCTCGAAGGCACGGTGATCACGGCCGCTGCCGGCGAGTCGGCGCAGGTGAAGGCCGTCTGCATCAAGAAGGGCATCACGCTCGTCGCGCTCGACAGCCCGGGCATGTGGCATCAGGTGGGCTTCCTCGCGGATGCCTTCCAGGTGTTCAAGAACCACGGGATGTCGGTCGATCTGGTATCGACCTCCGAGACCAACGTCACCGTCACGCTCGATCCGGCGGCGAACACGCTCGATGCCACGATGCTCGATGCGCTCGTCGCGGACCTCTCGAAGATCTGCCGGGCGCAAGTGATCGGGCCCTGCGCCTCGGTGAGCCTCGTCGGGCGCAACATCCGCGCGATCCTGCACCAGCTCGGCGAGGCGTTCGAGCTGTTCGCCGAGCAGAAGGTCTACCTCGTGAGCCAGGCCGCCAACGATCTGAACTTCACGTTCGTGGTGGACGAGGCGCAGGGCGATCGGCTCGTCGAGCAGCTGCACGAGTTTCTGATCCGTCCCGCCCCGGGCGATCCGGTGCTCGGACCGACGTGGGAGCAACTGCATGCCGGGCCGGCGCCGGCGGAGGTGCGTCCGCGGCCCTGGTGGCAGGTGAAGCGCGAGCTCCTCTTGAAAACCCTCGGCGACCGTCCCGCCGCGTACGTCTACGACCTCGACACGATCGAGGCGACGGCGCGGCGCCTGCGCGGCCTCGAGCCCGTCTCGCGCGTGCTCTACGCCATGAAGGCGAATCCGCACCCCGCTGTGCTCGAGCGCATTGCGGCCACCGGGCTCGACTTCGACTGCGTCTCCCGCGGCGAGATCGAGCGGGTGATCGAGTCGCTCCCGATGATCGGACGCGACCGTATCCTCTACACGCCGAATTTTGCCGCGCGGGAAGAGTACGCGTGGGCGATCGAGGCGGGCGTGCGCGTCACGCTCGACAGCCGTTATCCGCTCGAGGCGTGGCCCGAGATGTTCGCCGGCCAGTCCGTGTTCGTGCGGATCGATACCGGGATCGGCCGCGGCCACCATCGCCACGTACGCACCGCAGGCGCGTATGCGAAATTCGGCGTGCCTACGGCGGGGCTCGAGCGATTCGCGCGCCTCGCGCGCGAGGCCGGCGTGCGGATCGTCGGCCTGCACGCGCACACCGGGAGCGGCATCCTCGACGTGTCGAATTGGGCGGAGATCGGCACGCTGCTCGCCGAGCTGGCGCAGCGCTTTCCGGATGCGCGCGTTCTCGATGTCGGCGGCGGGCTCGGCGTGCCGGAACGACCGGAGCAGCCCGCTCTCGATCTAGGCAAGCTCGATGCCGCGCTCGCGCGGGTGAAGTCCGCCCATCCCGAGCTCGAGCTCTGGCTCGAACCCGGGCGCTACGTGGTTGCCGCGGCGGGCGTCCTGCTCGCGCGCGTCACGCAGGTGAAGAGCAAAGGTGATCTCAACTACGTCGGCATCGCGACCGGCATGAACTCCCTCATCCGCCCGGCCCTCTACGGGGCCTATCACGAGATCGCGAATCTCACCCGGCTCGATGAGCCGGCGACCGACCTCGTGAATGTCGTCGGCCCGATTTGCGAGAGCGCCGATGTGCTCGGCCATGACCGCCTGCTACCGCCGTCGCACGAGGGCGACATCCTCGCGCTCGCCAACGCGGGCGCCTACGGCCATGTCATGAGCTCCCGCTATAATCTGCGAGAGCCCGCCGAGGAAATCTGCATCTGATTAGATATTGTCCGTGACGTGAAACTGCGCCGGCTCATCATCCCGGGACTGGTCCTCGTCGCCGCCGCTGCCATCGCCGCGGTCGCCGCCACGATCTACGTGCTGCGGCTCGATCACATGGTCGTGCACCAGTTCGAAGGCCGTCGCGGGCCGCTGCCCGCCCAGGTCTACGCGGCCCCCGTCGAGCTCTACGATGGCGTGGCGCTCTCCGAGAGCGAGTTGGAGCAGGAGCTGCAGCGCCTCGCTTACCGGCGAGTCGTCTCGACCTCCGGACAGGCGGGGCCCGTACGTACGGGGACTTACCGGAAAGTCGGTGAACGGATCGAGGTGGGACTGCGCGCCACGCGTTTCGCAGATGAGGCGCGGCCCGCGGAGGCGCTCTCGATCACGGCCTCCGAGGGAGCCATCACGAGCCTCACCGACGGCGCGGGCCACGAGGTAACGATCGTGCGGCTCGATCCGCTCCTCATCGGCAGTATCTTTCCGATTCACGGCGAGGACCGCATCATCGTCACTCCGGACGAGGTGCCCGCGCTTCTCCCCGCGGCGCTCATCGCGGTGGAGGATCGCGATTTCAAGACGAACCGCGGCATCAGCATCACGGGGATCCTGCGCGCAGTCTGGGTCGATATCCGCGCAGGGAGCTGGGAGCAGGGCGGCAGCACGCTCACGCAGCAGCTCGTGCGCAGCTACTTCCTCACGCCTCGCAGGACGGCCTCGCGGAAGATTCGCGAGGCGATCATGGCGGTCTCGCTCGACGAGCACTTCAGCAAGGCGGATCTCATGAACGCCTACATCAACGAGATCCACCTCGGCCAGGACGGCGACCGCGCGATCCACGGGTTCGGTCTCGCCTCCGAGTTCTATTTCGGCAAGCCGCTCTCCGAGCTCGACCTCGATGAGATCGCGACGCTGGTCGCGATCGTGCGTGGCCCCTCCTACTACGATCCGCGGCGCCATCCAGCCCGCGTCCTCAAGCGGCGGAACCTCGTGCTCGAGGAGATGACCCAGCAGCACGTCATCCCGCAGCGGGACGCGCTAGCGGCCGAGACGAAGCCCCTCGGCGTCGCCTCGAAGACGGCCGGCGCCTACTACCCAGCCTATCTCGATCTGGTCCGCCGCACGCTGCGCCGCGACTACCGCGATCAGGACCTCACCGAGGCCGGACTCAAAATCTTCACGAACCTCGATCCGAGCGTGCAGGCAGACGCCGAGCGCATCCTCGAGCGGGAGCTCGCTCGGCTCGATCGCAGCAGACAGACACGGCGGTCGGCTCGGGGCACGCGGTCGGGGCCGGCCGAGACGCTCCAGGGCGCGGTCGTCGTCACGACACAGC
>DASXNC010000369.1:0-1612 GCA_036495325.1 Steroidobacteraceae bacterium | reverse complement strand
GGTCGGGATGTCGATGTGCAGCATCGCTCCTCGGCAAAGGACGTGGATGAGCGCGGCGCTCTCGACAAGTAGCATAGGCGCGCAATCGAGGCTGTCGTTGACGGCCGTCAAGAGAGAATACGCTCGGGCGGCCTCGCGTTGACAATCCGCAGCGCCGTGAAGTCGGAGACCGACATGACCGAGGATGCGGAGCATAGCTCGAGAGCCTTACAGCCCAAACGGATAGGTCTCCGGAATCCCTTCGCGAGCTCTCGCTGCAGTGGCGTGACGGCGTGCGTCTCATCGAACCACAGATAGCCGTCGAACTGCCTCGGGAGTGACGCGTCGAAATAGTGGCTCGCAAGCTCCGTCTCGGGGCGATAGATCACTCCGATCGCCCGCTCGAGGCGCGGGTAGAGCAATCCGCGGCGCAGCTCTGCGTGCTCTCCCTCGCGCAGGTCGAGCAGGAATCGGCCAGCACCGGTATCGCGGCAAAGTCGCTCGTAGCTGTCGGGATGCGCGGGACGAACCTGCTTGATCTCCATCGGCCCGTCCCAATCGGATGCGGCCGCTACCGTGCCGCGATCGGTGCCGAAGCCGATGAGCGCCGCGGCGCGCCCGAACCGCTCGCGACAGAGCTGCCCGATGTTGATCTCGTCGCGGATTGCGCCCATGTCGGTCGCGGCGGCGTTGCCGACATGCGAATTGTGCGCCCATATCACTGCTTTGGCGGCTTGGCCGCGCCAGTCGAGCAGGTGCTCGAGCGTCTCGAACATGTGCCGGTCGCGCAGGTTCCAGGAGTCGACCGCCCCGTAGTACATCGCGCGGTAGTAGCGCTCGGCCGACGCCACCAGGCGCGCATTCTGCACCGCGTCGAAGAAGCCCTCGTCGTCCTGCCGCGCGTATTCAATTCGCTTGCCGAGCAGATCGCGCAGCATCGTCACCACCGGCTCTTCGCACTTGGCGTAGCCGGCGCTGAGCACCGCGCGGCCGTAGGTCGCGGGATCGCGCTGCCAGGGTGTGAGACAGCCGTAACGTTCGCGCGCCACGCGGGCGGCCTCGGGATCGATGCGGTCGAGGTAGTCGATCACGGCGCGGATCGAGGCATTCAGGTTGTAGATGTCGAGCCCGAAAAATCCCGCCCGTCGCTCGGCAGCCACGCCCTCGTTGTGCCTTCGCAGCCACGCGACGAAATCGAGCACGTCGGTGTTGCGCCACATCCAGGTCGGGAACCGGCCAAACGCCGGCTCCGCGAATGCGACGGGCGCCTTGTGGCGGACATAGCGGTCGATTGCCGCCGCATCCGGCCAATCCGCCTCGACCGCCACGATGGTGAATCCGTGTTGCTCGATCAGCCGGCGCGTGAGTGCCGCCCGGGCGCGGTAGAATTCCGACGTGCCGTGACTCGCTTCGCCAAGCAGCACCACCCGGGCGTCCGCAAAGCGATCGATGAGGCGTCCGAACGCGGGATCCTCGAAATCGGGAAGGGGCTCCAGGGCGCGGCGGAGCAGGGCGACCGGATCGCGCGGCGTTTGCTCGTCCTCGGGCACGCGAGCCTCGGCCGGCCGTTCCGGCCAGCCCTGCGCGCCGACCAGCGGGACGAATCGCACCGGCCCGAGATCCTCCTCGTGGA
>DASXNC010000368.1:0-5084 GCA_036495325.1 Steroidobacteraceae bacterium | reverse complement strand
GTTCAGTAAACAAAAGAAGACCAGGGGGCTGCCGGTCATGAAGGACGCTGTCACTCTCCTTTTTCTGCTGCTGCTCTTTGGCTCGGAGGGCGCGCTGTGGATCAAGAATCCGATGCACATCCCTGCAGACTTCATCACCGCGCGGCTGCTCGGAGTCGAGCTCTTCGAGGAGACTGGAACGGCAATGGAGCCTACCGTGCCAGCCGGCCGGCACGTACTGGTTTGCGCGTGGCCTTATCTCACGGGAAGTCCTCGCATCGGCGACGTGGTCGCGTTCGTCTATTCGTCCGATCCGTCGATAGCCGACGTCAAACGCATCGTTGCGACCGGCGGATCAACGGTCGAATTCCGCGATGGCCTGCTCTACGTGGACGGCAAACGGACCGAGGAGTCCTACTTGCGCGCCCAGCCCGCCGGCAATCCCGATTCCATGCCGCCGAGTCTCGTTCCTCACGACAGCTACTTCGTGCTCGCCGACAATCGGGCCGGGAGCGAGGATAGCCGCAGCTACGGCCCTATCGGTCGCGATCGGATCATCGGCAAAAAATGTCCGCGGTAGCGAGGAGCCAACGCGCGGAACTATGCCGCGCAGCCACGGCGAGCGCGCCATGATATCGATGGATTTCGAGGCCGTGAGGCAGATCGCGATGAGTCTGCCGGACGTCAAAGAGAGCATCACGAGCTGGGGCTGGGCGTTCAAAGTACGCGGAAAGCTGCTCGCCTGCCAGGCCGTCCACAGGTCCGCGGAGCGCGATTCTCTGGTCGTGAAGATCGGATTCGACGATCGCGCGCGATTACTTTCGGCCGAGCCGGACAAATACTACGTGACGGCACACTATGTTCCTTATCCTTCGGTTCTCGTGAGAGTGCCGAAAATGAGCCGCGCGGGCATGCGATCCGTGCTGCGGCTGGCATGGTCATTCGCAACGGCGGATTCGGCCGGAAAGCCAAAACCGGCCGGAGCGAAGAGAGTTTCGCGCAAGAAGCGCCCATAAAGCGAGGAGAGGCACTATGGCCGCACATCGAATCGACAAGCATCCCATTCATCTCGGTCGCAAGGGCACCGCGATCGTCCAACCGGAATTCACAGGCACGATGGATTGGTATGGCGGCTACGTGGCACGCCATGAATCGGACGGTTTCGAGGGACGATTGGTGAGCCAGTTTACGTTCGACCGGCCGTGGGATGCGTGGGAAATGCATCCGCACGGAAGCGAGGTCGTCCTCTGCACCGCAGGACGAATCGCGCTTCATCAGGAACACGCCGACGGTACACGAGACACGGTCGCCCTCGCGCCCGGAGATTACGCGGTCAATCCTCCGGGAACTTGGCACACCGCAGATGTCACGGGCGAAGCGACTGCAGTGTTCATCACCGCAGGCGTGGGAACTCAACACAGACCGAGAACGGCCTGAGCCGCGCCAGTCTGCGCGAGAACGGCGCGTTGCGTGCCGGCCTCGTCACGCGTCGCGCTGGCGCGAGAGTACGAAATGCGTTGCCCTCGGCGTGGTGACATGCTCGGCGCAGCGATAACCCAGCTCGGCGAGGTCGATACCGGCAAACAGGCGTTCGCCAGAGCCGAGGAGCACCGGCGAGAGCGCCAGGTGGACCTCGTCGATCAGCCCGGCGCGTAGATACTGCTGAATCGTTGCAACACCGCCGCCGATCCGGACGTCCTTTCCGTCGGCGGCCTTTGCAGCGCGATCGAGGGCGGCGTGAATGCCGTCCGTCACGAAATGGAACGTGGTTCCACCCTGCATGACGATCGATTGGCGCGGGTGATGTGTCAGCACGAACACGGGGACATGGTACGGCGGAGTGTCTCCCCACCAACCTTTCCAGCTCTCGTCGGGCCAGGGTCCGCGAACCGGTCCGAACATGTTTCGTCCCAGGATCCACGCACCGACGTTCTCGAAGCTCCGCGCCGCAAAATCATCGTCGATTCCGGCCGCGCCGCCCTCCTGGCCGAACATGCGCTGGAACGTTCGTGTCGCGAATGCCCAGTCGTGCAACGCGAGCCCGCCGACGCCGAGGGGGTTCTCGAGGCTCTGCCTCGGGCCGGCTCCGAATCCGTCGATCGAGATCGAGAATGCGCTCACTTTGACCTTGGCCATCGGACTCCTCACTGCGTGCCCACCTTAGGATGACCGAACGGGGTTGATCCGATTCGACGGATTCACCCGAACACCCCTTGCAAAAACCATCGATGCGGCATCAGTCGCTCGCGAAATATCCACAACCGCACGCCGCGGCTGTCGACCGCCTGATAATAATCGCGCGCCACTTCCCTGCTGCGCACTCCTGCTGCGCAGGCCTGCGCTCCCTCCCACCATCCCGTTTCGATGCGCTCCGGCTCGCCGAGCAGGTGCAGCGGTCCGCGCCGTCGCGGCAGGCCTCCCGACTCGGGCAGAGGCTCGGGCTCGGGCAACAGCCATAATGGGCGGCGGAATGCCGGCCAGGGCTGTGCGGACCCCGCCAGTCTCGACGCAGAGCGCGGCGATCTCGATCGCTGCTCCGCAGCCGCAGCCTCCACCCGCCGGGATGCCGCCTCGGGCCGATGCGTCGCATGAATGGCGAGACCGTACACCGCGTCATTGCCGAGCCTCGCGCGCAGCATCTCTATCAAATCGACAGACTGTGCACCCGCGCCGCTGCCGCCATGCTCTCCGGGCCGCCAGAGCGATTCGGCGTGAAGTGCACGCGGCACGAGCCGACCGGAGCGCAGCTCGAACGAGCGCACGGGCTCCGGCAGGGCAAGTGCAGCCAGCCGCTCACCGAGCAGTGCCTGTAAGCTTGCGCCGTCAGCCGCCGGCGCTGCGAGATTCAACACGCAGCGCGTGGGCGGAGCATGACGATGCCACAGCCGGCATTCGAGCTCCGTGATGGCGCATTGGCGCGCTTCGAGAAACTTCGCGAGCGTCTCGAAGAATGGCGTGAGGGCGGCGAGGATCGCCTCGTGATGCTCGAGGTCGTACGTGCAGCCTCTGCGCATGCGGAATCGCTCCGGCGCCTCAAAGCTGCGGCGCGGATCGGGAGCGCGCCCCGTCAGGCGATCGAGCGAGGCGAGCGCCTCGGCGCCAAAGCGCCGCGCGAATCCCGCTCGCGGCAGGCGCAGCACCTCCCCGATCGTGCGCACGCCGACCTTCGCCAACCGCTCGAGCACCTGCGCCGGCCAGCGCAGCACTGCAAGCGGCAACGGCGCGAGAGCGCCGACGAGCCGTGATTCATCTGCGACTTTGAAACGCGAGCTCGCCGGTACCGGGCCTTCATCACCGGCCCGGGGCACCGCCCACGCCGCGTAGCGCGCTCCAGCGAGTGCCGCGAGAGGTGTAGGCGCCAGAGCGAGCTTCGGCTGTACGCCGGCTACCCGGCAAGCTCTGAGAAAAGCCGTCCCGAGCTTTGTTGCTCCGCCGAACAGCTGCAAGCTTCCCTTCACCTCGAGCAGCAGCCCATCGGGCGGCGCGAGGCTCACACGCGGCGTGAATGCGAGCGCGTGCCTCGCGAGCCGCTCCAGCAACATCTGCTCTCGACGTGGATCGCGGGTCCTCACTGCGAGCTGCGGGGCGAGCGCCAGCGCCGCCGCGAGACTCATGCCGGCCCGTACGCCGGCGCTCGCCGCCTGCTCGCTGGCCGCGACGATGCATTGAGCGCTTCCCTGCAACTCGGCAACCGCAAGAGGTTGCGGCGGTGCGTGCGGCTCGAGAACGCGTGCTTCCTCCTCGAGCTGCACCAGCGCTTCGAGCGCGAGCTGCGGCAGATGTGCCCCGATCCACAGCTCGCGGGGCTCGAGAAGCGGCAGAGCGCGCTGCTGCTCGATCCGGAGCGCCGTTCGGGAAACGACCCGCCGCGTCGAGCGCGTGAGCGGGGCACTTCCAGGCGTCGGTCGCTGCGGGCGCGCCGGCATGGCTCACTTCCCCGTCGCCTTGCGATCCGCCGCCGCATCCGGCTCCTCGTGCAGCGGCAGGCAGATCGCCCCGCGCGGACTTCCGCGACTCTTCAAAATGCTGATGCGAGCACCCTCGCGTATGGGCTGCACCGTGATTCGCAACACTGCCGCGGACGGCTCACGCACCGCGCGCGTGGAGAGTCCACGAAAGAGAAAGGCGACGGTCCGGCCTCGTTCTGCGGCAAGCTGCAGACGCCGCAGCGCGCGAACCGGCAGGCGCTGCATCCAGGTAACCGCCGCATCGCACGCACCCGAGCGCAGCGCCTGCTCGCAGGCCCAGAGCGGGGATTCCGTGCGAGCGACGAGCACGCGCGAGAGATTCAAATCATGCGCGGCGAGTGCCGGCGCAAAAGGCTCGAGCGGCGAGCGAGCGCGGCTTCCCTCGCTCCCCTTGCCTTCTTCGCCCATCTCGGCGAACGGCTCCCGCGGTGCGATCCAGGCACACCATCGCGCCTCGATTCGCTGGGTGAGGGAGGCGAGCGCCGGCAGAATCAGATATAGCTCGCCGACACCGAGCCGCGAGATCAGAATCTCCACGAGCCCGACCTGCGGCCAGCCTCCGCCGGGCAGCGCCGCATCGAGCGCTGCGAATCCCGTCGGCACGGTGCTCGAATGCGCCGCGCTGCGGCCTCTCCAGAGCGCGGGATGCTCGAGCAGTCGCGCAAGGCGCGGATCGTCGAGTGGTTGAGCTACCGCGGTCACGGCCTGCCAGCCTCCTCAAATGTCAGTACCGATCGAAACTCGGTCCGTGGCTGAGTGGAGCTAGCCGCATGAACAAACGACTGCCTCGCGCGCCGTGCGCCAGCCCCATCCCCTTTCAGAGTCCCGCCCTGATCACGCAGCGCACCTCTGAACGGCGCTAGCGCGATCTCGGTCCTTGCGGACCTTTGAGCGAGTTCGCGGTTCATCGTGGGGTGGCAGTGAAGGAAAACAACAGTCGCCTGCCGCTCGCCCTCTGCCACGCAGTCCACTCCCCGCGCATCACTTCCGGACCTTTTGCCCGTAGCCGGCGATGAGCTTGCAAGCACTCGCAAGCCCTCTTTCCGGAGATTCTTCGCCGCGTTTTCATCGCGGTCGTGTGCCTCCCCACAGGCGGGGCAGCACCAGCGTCGTTCCAGCTTCAGCGTGCGGTTGATT
>DASXNC010000367.1:0-6410 GCA_036495325.1 Steroidobacteraceae bacterium | reverse complement strand
GCGGTCGCGGCGCACCTTTACTTTCGCGACGGTGAGCGGAATGTCGAGCCGCTCGGCGACCGTGCGGCAATGCGCCGCCCAGCTGCCCGAGCTCGGATGAAGCTCATGATCGATGTGAACTGCGCGCAGCGGCGGCCGCCTCTTGAGTCCCGCGAGCGCAGTGAGCAGAACCGTCGAATCGAGGCCGCCGCTGAATGCCACGCAGAGCGCGCTGCGCGGGTGCCCGGGCAGCAGCGCGGCGAGAGCGGCCTCGATGCGCCGCGCGAGCGGCGCCTTGCGGCGCCCGCTCACCCTAGGGCCTGTTGACAGGCCCTCACCCACCGACCTCCTCGGAGTACACACCGATCGAGGCGATGCGCGCGTTGCGCTGCTCGCGCAGACGCTCGGCGGGCAGGGCATCGAGCTCATCGAGGTGCCGAACGATCGCGGCCTTCAATGTCGCAGACATCTGCACGGGATCGCGATGCGCGCCCCCGAGCGGCTCCTCGAGCACCTCATCGACGAGCCCCAGCTCGTGCAGCCTTGCGGCGGTGAGCCCCAGCGCCTCCGCCGCCGCCTCCTTCTTGTCGGTGCTCTTCCAAAGAATCGACGAGCACGCCTCCGGTGCGATCACCGAGTACGTGCTGTACTGGAGCATCAACAGCCGGTCGCAGACGCCGATCGCGAGCGCCCCGCCCGAGCCGCCCTCGCCGATCACCGCGGTCACGATCGGCACCCTGAGCAGAGACATCTCGAAGAGATTGCGCGCGATCGCCTCGCTTTGGCCGCGCTCTTCGGCGCTCGCGGACGGGTAGGCACCGGGCGTGTCGATCAACGTCACGATCGGCAGATGAAAGCGCTCGGCCGTCCGCATCAGCCTGAGCGCCTTGCGGTAGCCCTCCGGCTTCGGCATGCCGTAGTTGCGGCGCACCCGCTCCTTCGTGTCCCGGCCCTTCTGATGGCCGATGAGCATGACCGCGCGCTCGTCGAACCGCGCCAACCCGCCGACGATCGCGAGATCATCGCCGAACATGCGATCCCCGTGCAGCTCGTGAAATTCGGCGCAAATCGCAGCGGCGTAATCGAGGGTGTAGGGCCGCTGGGGATGGCGCGCGAGCTGGGTGATCTGCCAGGGCGTGAGGCTCGCGAAGATGCTCGTCGTGAGCTGGCGGCTTTTCGCCTGCAGCCGCGCGATCTCATCGCTGATGTTGACTTCGGAGTCCGACCCGACGTGCTTGAGCTCCTCGATCTTCGCTTCGAGCTCTGCGATCGGCTGTTCAAAGTCGAGAAACGCAACGGCCATGTGACGGGTCGTATCCCCTCAATCTAGACCGCGGCAGGTTACGGGGGGCCGCGCCGCCCGTCCAGTGTGCCGAAGGACGGAGCCGTGGCAGGCGCTCCGTAGAGGAGCTTCACGCCTCCGCGGCCGGTGAAGCCCTCGAGGTGCTCGATCAGCTCGCGCGCGGCCCGCACGTTCCATTCGGGTCCGAGATTGAGCGCGCAGCCCGCCCCTGAGGCGCGGTACTCGATCGTGACGGCGCACGCGCCGTTGCGCCAGGGCTCGAGCAGCGTCGCGAAGCGCGTGATGAGTGTTCCGGGCTCGCCCGCCGCGGGCCAGCGCAGAACGAGGCGGCGCGCATCGCGCTCGCGCGCCGCGTGCAGGTCCGTGATGCGCCGCGCCGCAAGACGCCAGCCGTCGCTGAACTCATCGAAGCGCAACATTCCCTCGACGAGCACCAGCGCATCCTTGGCGATGAGATCGCGGTACTGCTGATAGATATCGTCGAAGAGCGTCACCTCGATTCGACCCGAACGGTCGTCGAGCACCACGCTCATGCGCGAACCGCGCTTGCGCACCTCGTCGATGAGGCCGGCGATGCTCGCGGGCCGCCCGGGGCTGAAGCCGCGTCCACCGTCCGAGGTCGGCGCCTTCTCGCTCACGAGGTCCGCGATGCGCGCGGAGACGAACCGAGGCAGGTCGGCCTCGAATCGGTCGATCGGATGACCGGTCAGATACAGGCCGAGTGTCTCGCGCTCTCCTGCGAGGCGCAGCGACTCGCTCCAGTCGGCAACGGGTGCGATCCAATCACGATCGGGATGCTGCGGCTCGGCGACCGCCCCCGCACGCGTCGGCGCCGCTGTCGCGAGCCCGAACAGATCGTCCTGTCCGGTCTCGACCGCCTTCGAGCTTTGCTCACCGAGCTGCATCGCTGCCGGAAGCCCGTTCATCAGCGTCGCGCGATTGAGCCCGAGGCCATCGAGGCTGCCCGAGCGGATGAGCGCCTCGATCACCCGGCGATTGAGCTTCGCGAGATCCATGCGTCGACACAGATCGGTCAGCGAGCGGAACAGGCCGCGCGTCTCGCGGTCGGCCATCAGCGCCTCTACCGCGCCGAGGCCCACGCCCTTGATCGCGCCGAGCCCGTAGAGAATCGTTCGCTCCCCGGCAACGGTGAATTCGTACGCGGAGGTGTTGGCGTCCGGCGGCCGCACCTCGAGGCCGAGCTGCTTGCACTCCTCGATGAGGCCCACCACCTTGTCCGTGTGGTCCATGTCGGCCGAGAGCACCGCGGCCATGAAGGCGGCCGGATGGTGCGCCTTCAGATACGCGGTCTGATACGAGAGCAGCGCATAGGCGGCCGAGTGCGATTTGTTGAAGCCGTAGCCGGCGAACTTCTCCATCAGATCGAAGATGTGCGCGGCGCGCTCCCGCTCGACGCCCTGCGCGACGGCGCCCTCCACGAACACCGAGCGCTGCTTCGCCATCTCCTCCGGCTTCTTCTTGCCCATCGCACGGCGCAGCAGATCGGCGCCGCCGAGTGTGTACCCGGCGAGCACCTGCGCGATCTGCATGACCTGCTCCTGATAGAGGATCACCCCGTAGGTCGCCTTCAGAGCCGGCTCGAGCCTCGGGTGCAGGTAGTCGATCGGACCGTCGATGCGGCCGTGCTTGCGATTGATGAAGTCCTCGACCATCCCCGATTGCAGGGGCCCGGGCCGGAAGAGCGCGTTGATCGCGACGATGTCCTCGAAGCAGTCGGGCTGCAAGCGGCGGATGAGGTCCTTCATGCCGCGCGATTCGAGCTGGAAGACCGCGGTGGTGCGGCCTGACCTGAGGAGCTGGTACGCGGGCGCATCGCCGCTCGGGATCGCCTCGATGGCGAGCGGCGGCTCGCTGCCCGCGGTGCGCAGGCGATTGATGCGGCCGATCGCGCGATCGATGATGGTGAGCGTGCGCAGGCCAAGGAAGTCGAACTTCACGAGGCCCGCCGCCTCCACGTCGTCCTTGTCGAACTGCGTGACGACGCTCGATGAGCCTTCCTCGCGGTAGAGCGGGGCGAAGTCGGTCAGCACGGAGGGCGCGATGACCACTCCGCCCGCGTGCGTCCCGGCATTGCGCGTCAGGCCCTCGAGCGAGCGCGCGAGATCGATGAGATTGCGGATCTCCTCCTCGGTGTCGTAGAGGCGCTTGAGCTCGGGCTCTTTCGCGAGCGCATCGTCGAGCGTGATGCCGAGCTCGAAGGGGATGAGCTTCGCAATCCGATCGACGAAGCCGTAACTCATTCCGAGCACACGCCCCACATCGCGCACCACCGCCTTCGCAGCCATCGTGCCGTAGGTGATGATCTGCGAGACGCGCTCGCGTCCGTATTTGCCCGCGACGTAGTCGATGACCCGGTCGCGGCCCTCCATGCAGAAATCGACGTCGAAATCCGGCATCGACACGCGCTCGGGATTCAGGAAGCGCTCGAAGAGCAGGTCGTGCTCGATCGGGTCGAGGTCCGTGATGCGCAGACAGTACGCGACGAGCGAGCCTGCGCCGGAGCCGCGGCCCGGCCCCACGGGGACGCCGTTGCCCCGGGCCCAGCGGATGAAATCGGCGACGATCAGAAAGTAGCCGGCGAATCCCATCTGGCAGATCACGTCGAGCTCGGTCGCGAGGCGTGCGCCGTAGCGCGGCTCGTCCTCGCTCGCGCCGTCGGCGCGTGCGGCGAGCCGTTCCGCGAGTCCCTCCTTGGCCGCGACTCTCAGGAATTCCGCGGTCGTTGCACCGGCCGGCACCGGATACTCGGGCAGGCGCGCCTCCCCGAGCTTCAGGACGAGGGTGCAACGCCGCGCGATCTCGACGGAATTCGCGAGCGCCTCGGGCAGGTCCGCGAACAGCGCGGCCATTTCCGCGGGCGTGCGCAGGTACTGCTGCGGCGTATAGCGCCGCGGGCGGCTGGGGTCGGTGAGGAGCGTCCCCTCTCGAATACACACGCGCGCTTCGTGCGACTCGAAGTCCGCGGCCGCGAGGAAGCGCACGTCGTTCGTCGCGACGACCGGCACACCGCGGCGCGCCGCGAGCGCGACGGCCGCTGCGATGTAGGACTCCCCCTCGGGACGCCCGATACGCTGCAGCTCGATGTAGAAGCGGTCGCCGAAGAGCTCGAGCCAGGCATCGAGCGCCCGCGAGGCCTCGCGCTCCCGCCCATTGACGAGCGCGCGGCCCACGTCTCCTTCGGCCGCGCAGGAGAGCGCGATCGTCCCCTCGAGTGCCCCTGCCGTGAGCCAGCGCCGATCGATGAGCGGCGTGCCGCGATGCCGCTCGGCTTCGAGGTACGCTCGGGTCAGGAGCTGCGTGAGGTTTCGGTAGCCCACCTGGGACTGGCAGAGCAACGCGAGGCGCGAGCTCTGGCCCCGCTCGCCCTCCGCGATACTGAGGTCGACGCCCACGATCGGCTTCACGCCGCGCTCGAGCGCCGCGCGGTAGAGCTTGACCATCGCGAACAGATTGGCCTGATCGGTGAGCGCGACGGCGGGCATTCGCGCCGCGGCCACCGCCTCGATCAACTCCGGCACCCGCACGACGCTATCGAGAAGCGAGTACTCGGTGTGCAGACGCAGATGAACGAATCCGTGGGTCATGGCGGGCAATGATTCGAAGAGGCAGTGCGGCTCCGGCTTAAGGGGCGGCGAGCCGTCGACGCACAGCTTCAGTCCGGCTCGGCTCCGCATTTTACCGGCGAGAACGACCGTCGGTGCAGCGGAGAGGGCGGCAGCAGGCGCAGCGCCTCGAGGTGGCCCGGCGTGGCATAGCCCTTGTGCTGCGCGAAGTCGAATCCGGGGTAGCAACCGTCGAGACGCGTCATCAGCGCGTCGCGGTACGTCTTCGCGAGAATCGAGGCGGCGCTGATCGCGGCGACCGTGCGGTCGCCGCCGATGATCGCCTCGACGGTGCAGGCGAGCGGCAGGTCGGCGATATGCGGAGTACGGTCGCCGTCGATCCGGACGTGGGTCGGAGCTACGGGCAGAGCGAGGAGCGCGCGGCGCATCGCGAGCAGCGTCGCCTGCAGAATGTTGAGAGCGTCGATCTCCTCGCGGTCCGCCCACGCGATTGCCCAGGCGACGGCGCGCGTGCGAATGCGCGGCGCGAGAGCTTCGCGAGCCTCGGGCGTGAGGAGCTTGGAGTCCGCGAGCCCGTCGATGCGCCGCCGCGGATCAAGAATCACCGCTGCCGCCACGACCGGACCGGCAAGGGGCCCGCGCCCTGCCTCGTCGACCCCCGCGATGAGCCTGCGCAGGATCATGCCGCGGCGCCTCGCCGGCGCTCGGCGACGAGTTCCAGCACCGCGACGGCCGCGCGGTCGGCGCCCCCGCGACGAAGCGTCTCGTGGATCCGGCGAAACTCGCCCTGCAGCGCCTCGCGCCGCTCGCCGCTCTCGAGCTCCGCGAGCAGCGCGGTCCCGAGCGACTCCGGGGTCACTTCCTCTTGCAACAGCTCCGGCACGAGACGCCGCCCCGCAAGCAGATTCGGCTGCGAGAAGTATGGCACCTTGACGAGTCCGAGGCGCCGGATCGCGAGCGCTGTGAGCCGTCCGAAGCGATACGCAACGACCATCGGCCGCTTCGAGAGCAGCGTTTCGAGCGTCGCGGTGCCGGAGGCGACGAGCGCGACGTCCGCTGCGGCCAGCGCGCGCTGTGCGTCCCCCTCGAGAAGCCGCACCCCATGCCAGCCGAGCCCCTGCATCTGGCGCTCGAACACACGCCGCGCGGCCGCCGAGGCCATCGGTGCAATGAACTGCACCCGGGGCCGGCGCGTCTCGAGCCAGCGCGCCGCGCCGAGGAAGTCGCGCCCTAGACGCTCGACCTCACCGAGGCGGCTCCCCGGAAGAACGGCGACGACCGAGACCGCGGCGTCGATCCCGAGCTCGCGCCGCGCCCGCGGCTGGTCGACATCGAGTGGGATCTCGTCGGCCAGCGGGTGGCCGACGAAGATGGCCCGCACGCCGTGGCGCTCATAGAACTCCGCTTCGAAGGGCAGCAGGCAGAGCACGAGATCGCACGCGCGGGCGATGAGCTTCACCCGGCGCTGGCGCCAGGCCCAGATCTGGGGACTGACGTATTGCACGGTCGGCAGTCCCGCGCGGTGCAGCCGCGCGGCGAGGCCG